>NZ_JBGKDP010000055.1:0-21011 GCF_042954245.1 Parasynechococcus sp. | reverse complement strand
CGAGGTCAGGGAAATGATCGTGGGTGGGTGGCAGATCACCAGGGGAAAGAAATCTCTCGGCCTCGGATGTTGAGTTGAATCCCCTACGCCGCAGCATACAGCGCAGCGACAGCGGCAAATCAAGCCCTTGCAATGGCGATGGTTCCACCACGGCTGGAAGGGACCAGGACCAATGCAGCGGAACAGCCAGCAAGGGAATGCAAGGGGGGGGGTGATGTCCCAGCATTGTGCCGTTGCTGCTCCTCAAGGTGAACAGGCTTTCAGCGGTCTTTTGGGATGTGGATGGCACCTTGGCCGACACGGAAATGGACGGTCATCGACCGGCCTTCAACATGGCCTTCAAGGAGCTGGATCTCCCCTTCATTTGGGATGAAGCCCTCTACAACAAGCTGCTGGCGATTCCTGGTGGACTCCGCAGGGTGAAGCTGCACGCTGAAGCCTGTGGGGTGACCCTCACCCAGGACCAACTCCACCAGGTGCGTGACCGCAAACGCTTGTATTACTTGGAGCGGGTCCGCCAAGGACACGTGCAACTTCGCCCCGGTGTGAGGAGGCTCTTGCAGGAGCTGCACCACGCCGGGGTGCAGCAGTGGATCGTCACCTCGAGCGGATCGGCATCGGTGATGGCTCTGCTGGAACAGATCCAGAAGCAGATTCCCAGCTTTGATGGCGTGGTGACATCGGACGACGTTGCCTCGGGGAAGCCCGCACCGGATGGCTACCTGCTCGCTCTCAAACGCAGTGGGGCCAACAGTGCTGCCAGCCTCGCCTTGGAAGATTCTGCCGCGGGTCTCTCGGCAGCAAGTGCCGCTGATCTGCGCTGTCTGCTGACCCCTTCTTCCTGGGATGCCGCAACCCTGCGTGATGCCGGTGGCGAGGCAGCTGCGGTGTGGGATCACCTGGGCGATCCAGGACATCCAGCAACCCTATTTTCCGGTGCCTCTTGCCAGGAGGGGTCAGTGACGCTGAAGTATTTGGAGACCTTGCTGTAGGTGCCGGATCGATGAGCTCAATCCAGCGCACACGCCTGGCGGGGCTTCAGAACAGTTGGGGGACAGAGATCCGGCGGTCCTGGTCTGGCCCCTGGTGGTGCCGCAGCGCCTCGCTACTGCTGCTGCTGCTCGGATTTTTCATCGGTAGCAACCTCCCCGCCTACATCCTGGATGCTGTCGAGCTGAGGACCTATACGGCGTTTTATGCCCTTATCGCCTGTGAATTGATGGTTCTTGGGCGCCGTCGTCTTCCCTGGCTCGACAACCTGCGGCTTGGATTTGTGTATGCCGTTGTTCTGGAGGCGTTCAAAGTTGGATCCTGAGGGCCAACGCGTCATTCCCAGCAACGATCAGCAGCGGTTGCTTCAGCATCTCGAGTTGGGCGACGTCGAGAGTTGGTCTGCACTGCAGCGCAACTCTGGGCGTCACCGGGTCGCCATCGATCACTGGCATTCCCAGGCGGTGCCAGATTGGTTGTGGTCTGTTGGTCTGCCTCTTCTGAGTCTGGGGCAGCAATGGCAGGGAGAACGCCATCTGCTTGGATTCAGTGCTTTGCCGGGATGCGGGAAGACCACCCTGGGGCAATGGATTGAAGCTGCCGCCAGGGCACTTCGCCTCTCCATCCAGGTGGTTTCGCTTGATGACTTTTATTTCGAGGCCGAACGGCTTGATGCGGCGATGCAAGGCAACCCCTGGGGTGTGCCCCGCGCGCTTCCTGGCAGCCATGACCTGGAGCTCCTGCAGGAGTGTCTTCAGACATGGCGACAGGGTGAGAACGTCTTGATGCCGTGCTTCGACAAAGCCAAACGACAAGGACGTGGAGATCGCAGCGGTTGGCGCCCTTGCGATGCCGACCTGCTGATTTTTGAGGGATGGTTTGTGGGCTGCAGACCAAATGCCAATGCAACTGCAGATGAGCCCCATCTTGAGAACCCCTTAACGCCGCAGGAGTTGGAGTGGCGCCAGAAGCTGCAAGTTGTGCTCGCCCACTACGAAGCCACCTGGAGTTGTTTCAATCAACTCTGGCAACTGCGGGCGACAGACTTCAATGCTCCTTGGCGATGGAAACGGCAACAGGAAGCCACCCTGGAGGCGGAACGGGGAGCATCGCTTTCCAATTCCGAACTGGATCGTTTCATCCGCATGATTCTCTGCTCGCTGCCATCGAGCAGTTTTCAAACAATGCAAGCAGATGTTGTTGTGGAGGTGGATCCGGATCGAACCCTGCGGCGAATCCACCTCCCGGGTGCGATTCAGGATTCGTCGTCTTCGGACTCACTCACCGGATAAACAAAACCCTGGGCGCGGCCACTCAGCACAGACTTACCAATGGACATGGCGCGCTGGGCGGCAACGGCTGCCTTGGCCTTCCAGGTGGCGCTGCGCTGGTTGCGCTTGGCCTTGGATGTTTTCTTCTTCGGGACGGCCATTGCGCCTGTTGAATTTCCAAACCGAGATTGTCTCGTTTGGAACCCCCTTGCGTCAAATCGCTAGGCTCCATGCAGCGTAGCGTTGACGTGGCACCAGGTTCGGACGGCTCCAGTGGTTCCGCGGCCCCTCAGAAGGATCAACCTTCGTCGATTCAGGGCTTTTGGACGAAGCAGAACACGGTGAGTTATTCCACCCTGCTGAGGGATATCGATGCGAAAGAGATCAAACAATTGGATCTTGTGCCGGGCCTGCGGGAGGTCAGGGTCCAATACAACGATGGCCGACGGGTCATCGTTCCCGTTTTCGCCAACGACAACCAAATCCTTCGGGCCGCCGAGAGCTCCGGCACGCCCCTAACGGTTGTTGATATTCGCCGCGAACAAGCAGGTCGCGAACTGGCGGGAACCCTGATATTGATTCTGCTGGTGGTGGTCGGCTTGTCGCTTCTGCTGAAGCGTTCAGCTCAGATGGCGAACAGAGCTCTTGGGCTTGGGCGCAGTCAACCTCGGTTGAAACCCCAGGAAGACCTTCAGCTCCGTTTTGAGGATGTTGCCGGTATTAATAATGCACGGCTGGAACTTGAGGAAGTGGTCACCTTTCTCAAGCAGCCCGAGGCCTTCATTCGGCTAGGCGCAAGGATCCCGCGGGGCGTATTGCTGGTCGGCCCCCCTGGAACCGGGAAAACGCTTCTTGCCAAGGTGATGGCAGGGGAGGCGGGCGTGCCGTTCTTCTCCATCGCAGCCTCTGAGTTTGTTGAGCTGTTCGTGGGTGTTGGCGCGAGCAGAGTTCGCGATCTGTTCCGCCAAGCCAAGGAAAAGTCCCCCTGCATCGTTTTCATTGATGAGATCGATGCCGTGGGTCGCCAGCGGGGTGCTGGCATCGGCGGCGGCAACGATGAACGGGAGCAGACCCTCAACCAACTCCTGACGGAGATGGACGGCTTTGAGGAGAACTCCGGTGTGATCATGCTGGCGGCCACAAACCGCGCCGACGTGCTCGACGCCGCATTGTTGCGTCCCGGACGCTTCGACCGGCGCATTGATGTGGGCCTTCCTGATCGCCGAGGTCGCGAGGCCATTCTCGCCGTGCATGCGAGAACACGCCCCCTCGATGACTTGGTTTCGCTGTCGGATTGGGCGAGCCGCACCCCTGGCTTTTCCGGGGCTGACCTGGCCAATCTGCTCAACGAAGCGGCCATCCTCACGGCCCGCCAGAACATGCTCCGCATCGGTCAGTTCCAACTGGAAGGGGCCTTGGAGCGGATCACCATGGGGCTGAGCAATCGCCCCTTGCAGGACAGCGCCAAAAAACGGCTCATCGCCTATCATGAGGTGGGGCATGCTCTGGTGGCCACCCTTCTGCCGGCTGCAAACGCGGTGGACAAGGTCACGATTCTTCCCCGGGGGGGAGCCGGCGGTTATACCCGCTTCATGCCCGACGAGGAGGTGCTAGATTCTGGGTTAATCACACGCTTGTCCTGCCTCGCTGGTCTGGTGGTGGCCCTGGGCGGACGAGCCGCGGAGCAAGTGGTTTTCGGATCACTCGAGATCACGCAGGGGGCCAGTGGAGATCTCCAGATGGTGGCGCAACTGGCACGGGAGATGGTGACGCGCTTTGGCTTTTCCAACCTCGGACCGATGGCACTGGAAGGCCCAGGTACGGAGGTTTTTTTGGGGCGCGACTGGTTCAACCAACGGCCGGGCTACGCCGAATCCACAGGCCAGGCGATTGATGCTCAAATCCGCCAGCTCGCCAAGAACGCTCTGGCGCAGGCGATCGCCCTGCTGGAGCCGCGACGTGAGTTGATGGATCAACTGGTGGACGTTTTGATTGCCGAGGAAACAATCAACGGTGATCGGTTCCGAGACATCGCTGGCCTCCCATGAGACGCCTCCTCCTTCTGCTACCGCTGGTTGTTGTTGCAGCCCGGATGCAGATCGAGTGGCTCTGGTTCGATCAGTTCGCCTGGACGGACGTTCTGCTCAAGCGCTGGCTTCTGCAGCTTCTCTTCGCAGGGTTGGCGACGCTGCCGCTGCTGGCAGCCCGGGCCTGGTCTAGGCAATTCAGACAACAGACGTTGAGCACATCCCAGGGGATGAGCCTGACCGGATGGTCCTACGGATTCATGCTGTTGCTCACTGCTGGTGTGGTGCTAATCAGTGCCTTGCTGACGCTGGATCTGTTGGCGCTGGCCATCCGTGATCCGTTTCAGCTTGGGGAATGGCAGCCACTTTTGGGGCTCTACGACAGATTCAGCTCAGCTACGGGAGTCGTTCAGGCAGGGGTGGTAGGCCTGGCGATGGCCTGGCCTCGTTGGCTGGCACGGATTGTGGCAGGCTCTTTGGTGGTTGCCGTCAGCCGCGCCTGGGGCATCTGGACGTTGGCTCTCTGGATTCCTGATGAATTCACGAAAGACCCTCTACTCGGGGCCGATCTGAGCTTCGGATTGGGGCGCTTTGCCGGATTGCATCTGGCCCTGGAACTACTGCTCTTGGGCGCTGTGTTCACCCTCGTGTTGGAGCTGTGGCGTGTGCTGGCGGGCTCAAAGGCGATTTCTGACTGGGCCAGTCCAGCCTTTGCTCCGCGACAGATCCAACTGATCAGGTCGCTTTCGGCGCTACTGCTGCTCGGAGCGGCGGGTCTGGTGTGGTTATCGAGGCATCAGCTCTTGTGGACCCAACACGGCCTGGTGGCCGGGGCCGGATGGTTGCAGGCCCACCTGACCCTTCCGTTGCGTGGTTTCGCTACACTGCTGCTGGTGCTGATGGCGTTTGCCCTTCTGTTGCCGTGCCGGCGACGGCTGCGTCGGGGCTTCGCATTGGCCTTGGCGTCGCTCGTGGCGCTGGAAATAGTGGCCACACCGCTGACGCGCTGGCTTGTGGTGCGGCCGCAGGAACGCGATTTGCAAGAGCGCTACCTAGCACAAGCCATTCAGGCGACGCAGCGCGGCTTCCAGTTGGATCAAATTAAGAGTCGAGTTGTCGACCCCCAAAGGCTCAGTGCTGCTGATCGGGAGAAAGGCGCCAGCACGCTCGAAAATGTACGCCTCTGGGACAGCGGTCCTCTACTGGAAGCGAACCGGCAACTGCAACAGCTGAGGGTCTACTACCGCTTTTCCAATGCAGCCGTTGACCGTTATCCGCTGAATCAGGACAGCGATTCGGCGCAGCAGGTGATTCTCTCGGCCCGCGAATTGGATCAGTCCGCGTTGCCGCGTCGATCAAAAACCTGGCAGAACCGTCATTTCATCTTCACCCACGGCTATGGGTTCACTGTCAGTCCGGTGAATGACCGAAGCAGTGATGGTCTCCCCTCTTATTTCGTCAAAGGTCTCGGCCCAGAAACACTCATTCAGGGAAATCCAGCACTAGGTATTGAAAGATCGGAGGTGCAAAAAGAAATTCCCGTTGGCGATGCAGCGCTCTATTTTGGGATGCTTCCTTCGCCCTATGCCATCGCTCCAACGCAGATCAAGGAATTCGATTACCCCGAAGGCGACATCAATAAGATGACGCACTATCAGGGATCAGGTGGGCTACCCATTGAATCCTGGCTTCAAAAATGGGCAGCGGCGATTTATCTCCGTGAACCTCGACTGTTGATCACCAAAGCGATCAATGCTGATTCCAAACTACTGATCCGGCGTGATGTGCGCAGCCGCGTCAAAGCGATTGCACCCTTCATTGATTTCCGCAGCGAGCCTTATCTGATCTCAATTCCGAACGCTGAGCAGGACACTTCCACCACGACCAACGTGACAGCCGATCAACGCCAACAACATCAGTACTGGGTTGTCGAGGGGTATACCCACAGCACAACCCTGGCCTACAGCGCAGCGGTCTCACCAGAAGATTCTGATCGGTATTTAAGAAACTCAGTGAAGGCCATCGTGGATGCATACAACGGCAGCGTTCAGTTTTTCATCTCAGAACCCGACGATCCGATTATTAAAGCCTGGGCACACACTTTTCCTGGCTTGATTGATCCGATGGAAGAGATGCCGAAGCTGATTCGTGATCACCTCAGAGTTCCTGAGGAATTCTTTAATGTTCAGGTGAATCAGCTGAAGCGATACCACGTTAAAGACCCCCAAATCTTCTACAGCGGTGATGATGTTTGGGAAGTTCCCAGTGAAATTTATGGGGGGCGAAAAGTTGATGTTGAGCCGTATCACATTACGGCCCAGCTGCAAGGCAACGACAATTCTGAATTTCTACTGCTCCAACCTTTAACCCCCCTGGCCAGGCCCAATCTCACGGCGTGGTTGGTGGCTCGGAATGATGGTGATCACTACGGTGAATTGGAGCTGATCGATTTTCCCAAAGACAAAAATATTCTCGGCCCGGAACAAGTTCAGGCACTGATTCATCAGGATCCAGATGTGAGCGAGCAGTTCGGTCTTTGGGATCAGGAGGATCTGGAACTCCTGCAAGGCAATCTGCTTGTGCTTCCCGTTGGCTCCGGACTTCTTTATGTGGAACCGGTGTATCTACGCACCAGGAAGGTGGGGCTGCCTTCTCTGGCCAGGATTGTTGTGAGTGACGGTCGTTTGGTTGCCATGGACCAAGACCTCAATCTCGCTTGGGATCAACTCATGAAAAAAACCCACCCGTATGACGGGCAGGGCACAGCGGAATAACCGAAGGGGCTGAGCGAAGAACGTTCAGCCAATGGCGGAGAAGTATTCCTTGGAACCCTTGGGGTCAGGCTTCATGGTCTTTTCACCAGGAGTCCAGTTGGCAGGACAAACCTCGTCGGGGTTGGACTGCACGTACTGGAAGGCCTGCAGAACCCGCAGGGTCTCATCCACGTTGCGGCCAACAGGCAGGTTGTTGATGGTGGCGTGCATGATCACACCATCGGGGTCGATGATGAACAGACCACGCAGGGCAACACCCTCAGCCTCATCGAGAACGTTGTAGGCCGTGGAGATTTCCTTCTTCAGGTCGGCAACGAGGGGATAGTTGATATCGCCCAGGCCACCCTGATTGCGAGGGGTCTGGATCCAGGCCAGGTGGCTGAACTGGCTGTCCACGGAAACGCCGAGAATCTCGGTGTTCTTGCTGGAGAAATCGGTGTAGCGGTCGCTGAAAGCCGTGATTTCAGTTGGGCAAACGAAGGTGAAATCCAGCGGATAGAAGAACAGCACCACGTACTTGCCCCGGTACTGGGACAGGGTGACTTCCTTGAACTCCTGGTCCACCACTGCGGTGGCTGTGAAATCAGGGGCCTGCTGGCCCACACGCAAGCAACCGGTGTCGGTCATTTTCGGGAGGTGAATGAGTGAGCTGAAGACCGGAAACGACGTAACACGTAGTCGATCCGACTTCCAGTATCAGTTCTGAACTTATCACGACCCTAGCCATCCTTCGCCATAAACTCAGGTTATGACTGACCAACTCACGAGCTGGGATCCTGCGCTCTTGCGCAAGTTCAGTTCCACCGGACATTTCCGTCTGCTGAACCAGCTGAAGGGAGATCTGCGCAAGAAACCTCTGGACCGAGATCAGCGCACTGGCCAGTTGAAGAGCCTGGGTGGGAATCGCGGCGCCACCCGACGTTCAACCCCTGCGAGGCTCGTCGAGGCAGCACCGGCACCGGCACCGACATCTGTCGTTGAGACCGTGACGCCTTCCACCAAGGATGACCAGCCCAAATCCTTCCGAGACCGCCTCAATGCCATCGACATGCGCTGAGGCTGAACCTCTGAGATGTATGATGGGCACTGGCCTGGAGGGCCTGCGTCAGAGTAGCTCAGCTGGTTAGAGCACAGGATTCATAACCCTGAGGTCGGGAGTTCAAGTCTCCCCTCTGACATTCATTTATTCAAGCTGGCGAACAACCAGCTCATAACCGAGCAGGTTGTGAGCTTGATTGGTTCAAGCCTTTCTCGCTGGCAGCTTGACCAAGGGATTGAGGGCGGCGCCACCGGCGCGACGGATTTCAAAGTGGAGGTGAGGTCCGGTGCTTCTTCCAGTGCTTCCCATCAATGAAATACGAGCACCACGGGGCACAACCTGCCCTTTTTTGACCAGAAGGCGGCTGTTGTGGGCGTAACGCGTGGATTCGCCATCGCTGTGGGCGATTTCGACCAGATAGCCATAAGCACCGCTCCAGCCGGAGAAGGAGACGATCCCATCACGCGCTGCAAAAACAGGTGTTCCGGTGTTATTGGCGATATCAATGCCTTTATGCATCCGACCCCAACGCCATCCATAACCGGAGGTGAAAACACCCTTGGTTGGCCACTGGTAACCAACGATCGGTGGTTTGAGGCTGTCGGGCTGATCGGCCATCAGCAACAGAGTTTGCTCAGGCCAAGCAGCGCCTCCACTCCGAAGCGGACGGACAGCAAGAAGTGATTGCCCTGAGGAAGCCTGGGCGATCTGAAGTTCCCGACCAACCGTCAAAGCACTGAGTTCGAGCCCAGGATTCCAGGTCTTGAGCTGATCTTGGGTGACACCGTGGCGCTTAAGGAACGCAGCCAGGGAATCCCCTTTCTTGATTTTGGCAAGGGTGGTCACCGGAGGCGGTGCAGCCACAGGAAGGGTCTGACGTTCACTGGTCCGCTTGAGTGACGACAACGTCACTGCAACAGTACGAACAGAACTAGGCAGAGAGAGCCAACTCTCCTTTTCGAAAACGTGAGATGAAGGCACGTTGTTCAACGTGGCCAGAACCTCTCGATCGAGCTGAAGAAGTTCAGCAAAACGCCTTAGTGAAGTGGCACGAACAACTTTGAGCCAGACCGGATTTGTCGATTTGGCTTTGCTGACAACAGCTATGGAATCCTGAGGATCGAGAGCTGGAAGGGGGGGCAACTCGGCAAGATCAAAGGTGGCGTTATCGGCAATTCCGAGCAGGGAGCTCCACAGACCCAAAGACACAACAGGGGTTACAGCAGCTGCCAGAGCGAGCGATGCGCGCATGAAAACCCTGAGACGCGTTGAAGGTAACGAGCCGAACATCCCGGCGCAAGGGGTGGTGGTGGTGGAGCAGTGGTGGGATCACCACAACCGCAACTGCTGTCCAGCCACGTAGGTCACCAGTGCGCAAGCCATAGAAAGGTTGAGGCTGCGTACGCCTCCCTGGTCAGCGTCATCAGCTGCTCCAGGCATTGGGATTGTGAGGATGCTGTCGCAGGCTTCGCGAACCGTTTCCGGCAGCCCCGTGTCGTTCCCGACCGAACAGCAGAGCATCACCCCGTTGAAACGTGAACGAGGAGAGCGATGAACCACCACGACGACTGCAACCGATCAACCGCTGCTCAGGACGAAGCTCAGCTTGAAACTCGGGGAAGTTCGCAGCGATCGAAAGCTGAACGTGGGGCCAGTAATCGAGACCGGCACGGCGAATGCTGCGATCATCCACCTTGAAGCCAAGGGATTCAATCAGGGTCAATGGCACCCTGAAAGCCGCCGAGGTGCGAGCAATGTTGCCGGTGTTCGGTGGGATCTGGGGCTCGAACAGGGCAATCCGCGGGGGGGAAATCTCAGTCATGGCACCAACTGGCCAAGGGCATGAAGATCCAGAGCGCGACCCTGGAGAACCAGCCAGGCGGCGTTGGCGACGCAATCAAGCGATTGCGCAAGGCTTCCAAGACGATCCCGAAACGAGCCACCGATGCGTGTTGGGGGAACAATGCCCCAGCCTGTCTCTTCGATCACCAGAACAAACGTGCAGTGCGATGACCTGATCGAGGCGATCAGCCGTTCACAGAGGTGATCCCACTCCGATGCACTTAGGTCAAGGTGATGGGCAACGAATCCACCGAGCGAATCAATCAGAACAGATTGCCCCGGAGCAAGGCTGTCGATGGCGTTCACCAGCTCTACTCCGCATTCAGCAACGCTCCAGTGGTCGGGTCGACGCTGCCGGTGAGCCTCCAGTCGCTTCTGCCAGTCACGGTCATCCGGTCGGGTGGCCGCCGTGGCGATGTAGGTCACAACAGGGTGGTGATGCAAGAGATGCTCAGCCCAACGGCTCTTTCCACTGCGGGCTGGTCCGCTGACGAGAATCAGGCGGCTGGTCTGGCCTGCAACGGGGGGCTCCACATGGGACGCGGGATCAACCACCTCCATTCATCCCCTTCAGCGTCGCGACGGAAGACGGAGACACACGGTTGAGATACCTGAAAATCCAATACTTGAAGATCGTCGCTAACACCACTGGGAATGTCGCGATGAAGAGATTGACGAAACTCTGGCTGGAGGGAAGACCGAAATGCTCGGCAATCCCTTCCAGCAACACCGACCAACCTTCCGGGCTGTGGTATCCCACGAAAATGTCGGTGAACAAGATGATGGCGAAGGCCTTGGCGGAATCACTCAGCCCGTAAACAGCCTCATCCACAAATCCTCGAAGAACCCGCAGTTCATCGCGGCTCATAAAACACACCACGGCGAAGGCGATCAGGCCGGCCAAATCCGCAAAGACGTTTTTGATCGCCTTGAGACTTTCCTCATCAGCATCGTGCTTGAGTTCCGTCGCTTTTTCGGTGAGCTTGTCGCCCAGCGCACCATCATCCAGGGGCTGGACGCCTTTGAGAAAGGCATCGAATTCCAGTTCTTGCTTGTAGAGCCAAAGTTTTTCTGCGGCCTTCTCTTCCAGCTGAGGCTTGGGATAACTCAGGAAAGGCAGTTCGGGTGAAAGCTGATTTACCGCAGGGGAGATCAGGTAAGTCCCGGCGATCTGCTGAACCAGCAAGGGAACCAGAACGAGAAGCAGCAGAACCCTCAGTGAAATCAGCGTACTGTCCCGCTGGCGTCGATAGCCGGCAACCAAGTTGTCCTCGGTCGAAGGATCCAACTGAAGTCGGATGCTGTCTAAGACACCGAGAAGCGAACGGGGCAGGGCATCTGGTGAGCGGCTGATCGACGGCGAACTGCTGGATCGTCGCGACTCATAACGGCTTACGACGGATTCGATCAATTGGAGTTGACGCAGTTCCTGGGAATCCAGTTGCCCCCGTTGGTCCGAGAGATTGGCAGCTGAATTGCGGCAGATGGCCAGTGCCGTTTTGAAGCGACGCAGAATCGTGGCCTGAACAGAGCGCGGCACGGAGAGCTTGAGCTCCGGCCGGATCTGCCGGTCGCCGTAATACTCCAACTCCAAGCTTTGGATGAGCAAAGCCGCCTCGTAGCCACGCTCAAGATCACTGGAGAGTTCGATGGATTGGCTGTTGCTGAATAGGTTGATCCAGTTACGGCGGCTCATCGCAGTCGGTTCATCAGCGCGAGAACACCCACCAGGTGGCCATCGGAATGATGGTTCCAAGCGCCAATAAGATGATCACCCACTTGGTGGCATCGCTCTCGGCAGTTTCCGCCTTGGTGGGAATGTTGGTGGGCAGAGTGACCCGTTCGATCTCCTTCGGAGGGCCGGGATCTTCCCCACCCGAGAGAACAGTTGAAAGTCGGGTGAGGCCATCAACGGATGCCTGGCGATAACGATCGCCCTCCCGCAGGGGCACAGTCATCGTTGTAAGCGCGGTGCTCTTCAGCAAGCTTGAAGGAAGCTGTGCTTCAAGCTCCTGATTTGCGACCACGGCGGAACGCTTGTTGGATGCTTCGATCAACATCAACAGCAATGGATTGCCGCTGGATGAGCTCCACGTCTTGAGGAGTTCCTCGCCGAAGTTGTTCAAGGTGATGCCGTAATCCAAACGCCGAAGCGTGATCAAGCGGGCATCCACTCGTTGATCCTCAAAACGGCGCAATTTCGCTTCCAATTCACCACGGCTGGCGCGGCTGAACACGTCGGCACCGTCGATCACCAACGCATCCGGCAGGCTTCCACCCAGGGCAGCAGGTGAAACCGCCAGACTGGCAGGGGCCCAGAGGAGAAGACAGAACCCGAAACTGAGCAGGCTGGCCAACAGGCGTCTGGCGGAACTGGGCATCCCTTCAAGCGTTATGACTCCCTCAGTCTGCCGTTAGCTGTCCAGCATGTCGCGGTTGAGCGCTACGATTGCTTCAACAATCATGCGGGCTTCGTTGTCGGGCAACGTCATCTGACGGGTGAGCTGATCCAAGAGATCGGTTTCCTCCGCTGTGATCTTGCGGTCGGCATGCACCAAATGGGCGGCCACAGCCAGGGCCGACTGCTGCTGTATTCGATTGAGTTGCGGCAGGGCGGAGGCGATCAAGCCTTGAACGCCCTCCTCCCGCAACAGCAGCAGCAAGCGGTCAAACAATTCACTCATCGTCGCATCAGAGCTGTTGCTATAAAGTGATAGATTCTCCAGCTGACGGCGCAGGGCATGGGCTTCTTCCCGCCCAAGCCTTCCGTCACAGGCAACAGCGGCGAGGGCAATGGCGGCAAAAGCCTCGGGAGTCGTCATGGCAGAGACGCACATGTCCGTATTTGAGCAGGATGATTGCGTTCTGACAGCACCCCTTGTTGATGCCAGGTCCCGCTCAAGCCGTTCTGATCTGTGCGCTTTTGTTGCTGGGTCTGACCGTGACCAATGCGGGGTTGGCGGAGACCGTGACACCCGAACTTCAAAGAGCAGAGGTTCTGGCAGGGATGGCAGCGGTGGGTCTGATGTTGGTGGCAGTGCTTTGGACACGGGCCAATCCCAAATCAGCGGAGAAGATCCCGTTGAAAGGAGAGCAGGGACTGAAGATGACTGATCAGTTCAGTGAGGACCAACAACAGGAGTTGGCCTGGGGCAGCCACATGCTGCTGACGGCGACGCCGGCGGCATCCATGCTTGTGCTGTGGCAGCAGCAGGTTGTGTTGCGTCGGGGTCTGATCAGTCAGGAGGCTTTCAAACCAGGGGCGATCACCAAACGGGCCATGGAACGTGAGCAAACCATCTCCCTCGTGAACACAACACTCTTTCCGGGCCGGGCCGAATTCGACGGAATGCTGCCGTCACTCCCGGCCATCGTTGTGTGCCCTATGGGAAACGATGGGGCCGTGATCGTGGGGGGCTGGTCGCCCCGTTGTTTCACCCGCTCGGATGAGCGATGGATTGAGGGCTGGACCAAGCGGCTCAGAACGACACTTGGGGCCGGCGAGGTTTCTCCTGTGACGCCGGACTCAGCTTGATCGTCGATTCAACCCTCGCTCCGGATTGGCCGAAGCGGATCTCGCCATCATCCGAAATCTTCGCCTCCATACGTGAGGCCAGAGTGATCTGCTCAGGCTTGGTCCGCTGAAGAACCACATCGCCATCAGCCACAACCCGCTCATTGCGCCAGTTCCATGTGCACCGCTGGGCCGTAAGCGTTTCCAGCTTCTGCTCCACGCGACAGTCCCTGGAAATGATCACCGTGCCAGTGCGCTGATCAAGCTTGAATCCCCTGCCCTGAACCTTGCTGTTTTTCAAATCAGCCTGAACGGGTTGATCGGATTCCAATTGCTTCGCCGAAAACAGCCAACGCGTCCGTCCGGCAGTGATCCGACCGCGGTCGCTTTCGAGCACAAGCGTGACCGGTTGTTGAAGGTCGAGGTAACCCTTACGGGTGTTGCCCTCCAACCCTGAAGCACTGAGCGTGCGGCCATCGCTGCGCACGGCCTCCACCGGACCAGGCGCCTGCATCAAACCGCTCTTCAGATTCCAGGTTCCGCTGCCACCCCGCACCACTGTGGAAGCAGCATTTGTTTCATCAACACGGTTCAGCTGGGTTGGGCCGCTGAATAACAGCACTTCGGTGTCTTGCTGGAAGGCCAGCTCGCGGGAGCGAATTTGTGTCTGGCCATCATTGGCCATTGGCCGTTGATTGATCACCATCCGCGACTGCGATGGCGTCCAAATCAGATTGTCTCCCTCAATCGTCAGCCCCCGTTGGTTCAACTGCCGGAGCTGCACCGATCCTTCAAGAACGACGAGCTCTCCATCCCTCAACACCGTGGCGAGATCGGCGGTGATCCTGTAGTGTGGTTGATCATCACGATAAAGGACGCCCTCCGGACGTCGTGCGCGGATAATTCGACTGCTTAGGTCGTAACGCGCCTCGGGACTGGTGAGATCCCAGTCACGGTTACCATCGTCGGCCCGTTGACTTAAGTCAAGCGATCGAAACACAAAGGACGGAGTGGGTTCAACCGAGATCGGCCGCCGAGTTGTACAAGCGGTCAGCAAAGCACTCGCCACGAGGGCTGTCGTCAGACCACAACCTGACAAGTGACCCAGCATATTTCGTTCAGAGCGGTTCATCCAGTTCCAACCGCTGCATCACCGGTGTTGGCTTGGGCAGCGCAGAACCGCTGCACAGCCTGCCCCAATTCAGCTGATTCGACCAGTTGCTTGGATCCAAGCTTTCTCCAAGTTGGGAAAGGATCCGCTCGCTGAGATCGGGCAGCAGCGGGGCAAGCAGGAGCCCAACGATGCGGGTGGTTTCCAGCACAGCGAACAAATCTTCGGCCACGCTCGCCTCTTGACCGGGTTCCTTCATGCGACTCCAGGGAGCCGTGTCATTGAGATGACCGTTCGCCGCAATGGCCAACTGAAGAATCGATTCGGCCGCGGTCTTGAATGCAAGTATCGGCATCGCCTCGATCACCGTGCGCACGGTTTCCGCAGCCTTGAGAGCCAGGGGATGGTCAGCCCTTGAGGCTGCTCCTGCCGGAGGGATGCCGTCATCGAACCACTTGCGGGCCATTGACGAGGTGCGGTTCAGCAGGTTGCCGATGGTGTTGGCCAGGTCGTTGTTGACCAGATCCACAAAGCGTTGTTGTTGGAAATCTCCGTCGTCTCCGAATTGGATGTCGCGCAGCAGATACCAACGAACGGCATCGGTGCCGCACCGCTCCAGCAACAGTTCCGGGTCGAGCACATTGCCAAGGGATTTGCCCATCTTCTGGCCCTCCCGGGTCAGGAAGCCATGGCCAAACACCTTTTGCGGCACCGGCAGTCCGGCAGACATGCACATGGCAGGCCAGAACACGGCATGGAAGCGAAGAATGTCCTTGCCAATCACATGCACGGAAGCGGGCCAGCCACAGGAGGCAAGCCGATCCAGCGACACCGCATCGCCGTCATCCAGGAGTGCTGTGAGATAGCCCAGCAGGGCATCAAACCAGACGTAGAAGGTGTGACCGGGATGGTCGGGAACAGGCAGTCCCCAGGAAACATTCACCCGTGAGATGGAGAAGTCGCGCAGGCCTTGGGCGACGAAATTGCGCACTTCCTGTCGTCTGCTGGCAGGGGCGATGAAGTCATCCCGAGCCACCAACTCCTCAATGGCGGATTGATAGCGGGAGAGCCGAAAGAAGAGGTTCTCCTCATCTCGCCATTCCAGCGGCTTGCGGTGAATTGAACAGGAGGGTGACTTCGCTTCGGCCGGATCGTCCTTGTACTCCTCGCAATCGACGCAGTACCAGCCGGTCTGTTTGCCAACAACGATGTCGCCGGATGCTTTGACCCGTTCGTAGAACTGCTCCACCAACTCCAAGTGGCGCGGGTTGGTGGTGCGCACGAAGCGATCGTCGGAAATCCCCCACTGATTCCAGAGATCGCGGTAGCGGCTGCTGACGCGATCGCAGTGGTCTTGGGGGCTTAGCTGCTGACGTTCTGCCGTGCGCTGAATCTTCTGGCCGTGCTCATCAACGCCGGTCACGAAGGTCACCTTTTCCAGCCGGAGTCGCTCGAAGCGAGCCAGGGCGTCACAGACCAAGGTCGTGTAGGTGCTGCCCAGATGGGGACGATCGTTGACGTAATAGAGCGGAGTCGTAAGGGTGTAGGGCATCAGAAAAGTTCGAACTCCGCTGCACCGCAGCAACGACAGACTCTAACGAGCATGCCCAACACGCTCCATGCCAATCCGCCCTCGTCATGACGCACTGCGATGTGGTGGTTTGGGGTGGTGGCTGCGGGGGCGTCGCTGCTGCTCTGCAAAGTGCAAGATCAGGAGCGGACACGACTCTGCTCACCCCTGGCCCCTGGCTCGGGGGCATGGTGAGTTCGGCAGGAGTCTGTGCCCCGGATGGCCATGAACTGACCTGTTGGCAAACCGGGATCTGGGGCGCCTTTCTGCGACAGCTCAAGTTGGAAGAGACGAGCGGCCTCGACCACAATTGGGTGAGCTGTTTTGGATACAGGCCACAAACGGCCGAGCGGATCTTACAATACTGGACGGCTGTCGAGCCCAATCTGGAGTGGCGTCCCCACTGCAGGCTGGAGCAGGTTCACAGCCAGCAGGGTCGACTCCATTCCGTAGACATCCACAGCGCGAATGGCGTCGAAACCTTCTCCGCCAACGTGTTTGTTGACGGCAGCGACCTGGGTGATCTGCTTGCCCTGTCGTCGGCTCCTTTCCGCTGGGGTTGGGAAGCCAAGGAGATGTGGGATGAACCCAGCGCCCCCGATCAGTCGCGGCTCGAAAGCGACGCGTTCTTTCAACGGCAACCTATCCAGTCACCCACCTGGGTGGTGATGGGTCAATTGGATGGGGAACTCGCTCCGCAGTGTTCCGGTGGGATCCCGCGGATTCCGTTTGAACGGAGCACCGCCAGCTTCGGCCTCGAGAAAACCATCACCTATGGCCGTCTGCCCGGTGGCCTGGTCATGCTCAATTGGCCCCTGGAGGGGAACGACTGGCACAAAAGCCTCGATCGAGCCCTCAGCACTGATGGCGAGGTTCATGCAGAACTGGCCCAGGAGATGCAGGGGCATAGCAAAGAGTTCCTCGCGGCGCTGTCGGAATGCAGCGGCGGTTGGATCGCTGTCGGGAATGCTTTTCCAGGTGAAGATCCCAGCCTGGCGTTAATGCCGTACTGGCGGGAAGGTCGCCGGCTGATGGGTCGATCAACAGTCACGGAACGCGACCTGTTGCCGATGTCCAAGGGAGCCTTTCGAGGACCGCTACCGATCGATGGCCAAGGACGTTGCACCAGCATCGCTGTGGGCACCTACGCCAATGACCATCACTACCCCGGGGAGGACTGGCCTCTCGCACCGAAAAGTGTTCGTTGGGGAGGGCGTTGGACCGGCACCCCCTTCTGCATCCCCTTCGATGCCTTGATCTCAGACTCGATCCCCAACCTTGTGATGGCGGAGAAAGGCTTCAGCGTCAGCCACATGGCCAATGGGGCTACGCGCTTGCAGCCCTTGATCCTCAATCTGGGCCAGGTGGCGGGTCTTGCGGCGGCCATGGCCATTCGCCAGGGCTGTGGCGTTTGTGATCTTGCGGTTGAGGCCATCCAGTCAGCCCTGATCCACGAGCCGCAAGCCCCTGCAGCAGTGCTTCCGATCTGGGACTGGCCGCTCTGGCATCCGCACTGGGTCAAAGCTCAGGAGCAGGGCTTGGCTCGACCTGAACACCTGGATGCGATGGGCTGCCTTTCAGGCCCAAGGGCCAACACGATCATTCCCCCCGGCATAAACCAGGCGCCAAACCAGCCCCATGAGTTCGGTCTCGATGGCGTGATCAAAGGCAGCCTTCAGGAGGGCTACCAATTGCAAACCGCAAAAAGGGTCTGGCCCCTGATCACCCTGGAACCTGCCATTCACCGCTGGCTTACCGCCTCGGATCGCGTCGGCCAAAGGGTGAATCTGCGCGGCGTGCAAAATCCATGGGGTCCCTGGGTTCGGATCACAGGGGTTCTGGATTAAGCCAACTGAAGCTGCAGCTCACCGCGGACGGGGTCAGCACGACCCACCTTGAGTTCAAGAGTGTCACCGGGCGCAGGGTCTGCTGAAGACACACAACCGACCAGATCCATGGCCAGGTCGCTGACATGTACCAGGGCCAACCGATCCTGCGGACGCAACCAGCGCAGGAATTCGGCCGACCAAACGGTGCTCTGATGCTCAGCGAACCATACCTGCTGCCAATGGCGCTGATCCTCCCGGCTGATCTGAATGGATTGGCGCAATGGATCATCGAGATCGTCGATCACTTCCCCCAGATGAACTTCATCCAACGGTGCAATCGCCAAAAGCTGGGCAATGATCTGCCGGTGGGCCACGAGATCGGCATAGCGTCGAATCGGTGATGTCGCCTGCACATAGGCCTCAAGCCCGAGGCTGAAATGGGGCATGGGTCGCGTGCCTTGCACGCCACGGCTCAAGCAGCGCTTGATCGCCGCATCACGGGCTGGTCCATCGGGGATTCGATCGAGTTCATCGCTGGAGGGCAGCTCCGCCGCAGGCTGACTGCGGAAGGGCAGCGGCAGGTTGTGCTCTTGTCCAAAGTTGGCCACAACAGCGCCCATCAGAAGCATCGCTTCACTCACCATCAGGCGGGAGGGTGACGGGTCAATCACTTGCAGCGTCAAATCCCCCTCGCTGCGACGGAAGCGTCCTTCGGGATGGTCGAACATCACGGCCCCCTTGGAGCGGCGCCAGTGTATTCGCTGCATTAAGAGTCGCGAGAGATTCGAGAGGGCTTCATCGCCTGGGGGAGCCAACTCGATCAGCTCATCACCATCGGTATAGGTGAGGCCGTAGCGGGGTCGGATCCAACTGCGTGCAATCCATTGATCCGCCACAGCACCTTCATCATCAAGGCGAACGGCCACACTCAGGGCAGCACAACGCTGCCCGGCCCGCAGGCTGAGGGGACCGGCCGCCAGCTCCAGAGGGAGCATGGGCATCACACCCTCCGCCAGATACAAACTGGTGGCCCGACGTCTGGCTTCCTGATCGAGGGGGGAGTCAATGCCGATCAGCCGGCTGGGATCAGCGATGTGGATCCAGATCCAATCGACGCCGTCACGACGCTCCAGGGAGAGCGCGTCATCAATTTCGCGGGTTTCCGCATCGTCCAGGCTGTAGGTCGCCAGGTGAGTGAGGTCGATGCGGTGCTCATCCCCAGGCAGCTCTTTATTCGACAGAGCAACAAGGCGATTCGCTTCCTCCACCAGATCAATGGGAAAACTGCGAGACCAGACGCTGCCTCTCAGGCCAATGGGTTCGTTGGGATCGAGCAACCCACGCACGATCAACCACTGCCGCAGATCGGCGGCATCCGATCCGATCGATAACGGTGCCGACCACTGCTGGAGATCCAGGTCGGAGCCCACCGCAGCGGGATTGTCTTTCAGCAACTGAATCCAGTGGCTGAAGCGCTCGTCCCAGACCTTGCCCAGTTCGAGGCGTTCATCGTCGCTGAGGGCTCGTTCCGCCCGAAGCAACGCGAGCTGCCGTTGTTCTTGCTGTTGCGCCTGCCGCTCAGCACGGCGTTGGCGCCGCAGGCTGGCCCGCTCCTCGCAGGGGAGTGGTTGGATCAAGCGGTCTCGACGCCAGCGGAACAACTGTTGGCTCCCATGCAGCCAGGCCCATAGCGCTGCCAGACCGGCGAGGTTGAACTGGCCCAGCACCAACTCCCCCAACTCGCACAGGCTCAGTCGAGCCATGCCCCCCGGTTGATCCGTTTCAAGCAGCTGCCAAGCCTCGATGACGGCCCGTGCTGATGGGGCACTGTCCTGCACCTGCTCAGGGGCAGGTAGGTCACAATGATCGAAGCGATGCTGGGAATCAATGGCAATCAGGTCGCGCAGGGGCAGACCCTGGTCACGACGTTGACCACCAAAAGAAAGAACCGCCTTGCTGCCCTTGATGGACAGAAGACGGCCGAAAAGAGGAGAACCCTTGAGAACAACCGCGACGGTGTCTCCGGGTTGGATGGAATTATTCAACGCCCGAGGATCAACCTTCGGGGTTCACGAACGGCAGAAGGGCAACGATGCGGGCACGCTTGACGGCATTGGTGAGATCGCGCTGCTGCTTGGCGGTGAGGCCGGTGAGGCGGCGGGGAAGGATCTTGCCGCGTTCGGTGATGAACTTCTTGAGAAGATCCACATCCTTGTAATCGATGGGATCACCGGGCTTGATCGGCGAAAGACGCTTCTTGAAGACGGAGCTCGACATGAATCAGGAACGGTTGGAATGGTGCGAAGAGAGCTGCAGGGTCACTTGATCTCCTTATGGAGAGTGGACTTGTTGCAGTGGGGACAGAACTTCTTGATCTCCAGCCGTTCGGTGGTGTTCCGGCGGTTCTTCTCGGTCGTGTAACGGGACACGCCGGGGGAACGCTTGGCGGGATTGGACCGGCATTCGGTGCACTCGAGAGTGATCACGATCCGGACGCCCTTGTTCTTGGCCATAAAGGACGTTGCGCCGCAGTTGCGAAGCGAATTGACAAACAAAGAGCTTACCCGGTCGCCCTATCGGGCTCAGCCCGGGGGAGCTTCCTAAGATCACGCGCCCAGTTCCTTGCAAACCCATGCGGGTGTCCCTCTCCTGGCTGAAGCAACTCGTCCAGGTGGATGAATCCGTAGAGGCACTCGAAAACCGCCTGTCCATGGCTGGATTTGAGGTGGAAGAGATCGATGACCTCAGCGCCAAGGCCCAGGGGGTGGTCGTGGGCCATGTGCTGGAGCGTGAGCAACACAGCAATGCCGACAAACTCAGTGTCTGCAAGGTGGATATCGGCGCAACCGAACCCGTTCAGATCGTTTGCGGAGCCGCGAACGTACGGGCCGGCATTCATGTGCCCGTCGCCACCGTCGGAGCTGTGCTTCCCGCCGTTGGACTCACGATCAAAGCCGGTGAACTGCGCGGGGTCGCCAGCAACGGAATGATCTGCTCGCTGACGGAACTGGGCCTGGCCAACGCGTCGGACGGCATCGCGATTC
>NZ_JBGKDP010000054.1:0-17528 GCF_042954245.1 Parasynechococcus sp. | reverse complement strand
GTGCTCGAGCATCCGAGCCAGGACGTTGTCCTTGTTGGCTTCGGGGTCGTAGTCACGGATGAAGAAGATCGCACCGTGGGCGAAGGCACCACACATCAGCGCGATGGCGATGTACTGGTGGTGGGTGTACAGGGCTGCCTGAGTTGTGTAGTCCTTAGCGATGAAGGCATACGACGGCATCGAGTACATGTGCTGCGCCACGAGGCTGGTGACCACGCCAAGGGAGGCGAGAGCCAGACCAAGCTGGAAGTGCAGGCTGTTGTTGATGGTGTCATAGAGACCCTTGTGGCCAGCGCCGAGGTCACCGGGAGTGCCCTTCGGAGGATTGTGGGTTTCGAGGATCTCCTTGATGGAGTGACCGATACCAAAGTTGGTCCGGTACATGTGGCCGGCGATTACGAAGAGGCAACCGATGGCCAGGTGGTGGTGAGCGATGTCCGTCAGCCAGAGAGCTTCTGTCTGAGGGTGGAAGCCACCAAGGAAGGTGAGGATGGCGGTGCCAGCACCTTCGGAGCTACCGAAGACCTGATTCAGAGAATCGGGGTTTTCGGCGTACACACCCCAGTTGCCGGTGAAGAAGGGTCCAAGACCAGCGGGGTGAGGCAGAACGTTGAGGAAGTTGTCCCAACCAACGTGCTGGCCGCGGGCTTCGGGGATCGCAACGTGAACCAGGTGACCGGTCCAGGCGATGGAGCTGAAGCCGAAGAGGACAGCGAGGTGGTGGTTCAGACGCGATTCAGCGTTTTTGAACCAGGCCAGGGAAGGCCGGAACTTGGGCTGCAGGTGCAACCAGCCGGCGAAGAGGGCCCAAGCCGACAGGATCATCATGAAGATGGAACCCTGATACAGCTCGGCATTCGTCTTCATGCCGATTGTGTAGAACCAGTGATACAAGCCTGAGTAGGCGATGTTCACCGGGGAGGAAGCACCCGCTTGGGTGAAGGCGTCAATGGCGCCTTGACCGAAGTGGGGATCCCAGATTGCGTGAGCGATGGGGCGCACGTGCAGGGGGTCGGCGACCCACTGCTCGAAGTTGCCCTGCCAGGCGATGTGGAACAGGTTTCCCGAAACCCACAGGCCGATGATCGCGAGGTGACCGAAATGGGTAGAGAAGAGCTTCTGATAGAGGCGCTCCTCCGTCATTCCGTCATGGCTCTCGAAGTCGTGAGCCGTGGCGATCCCGTACCAAATACGGCGGGTTGTCGGGTCCTGGGCCAGACCCTGGCTGAACGAAGGGAATTTCGTTGCCATTAGAGGGAAAGGTCAGGTGAGGTCAGCCGACCACAAGAATGTGGGCGTGGAAGAAGGCCCACGTGGTCGCAATTCCGCCCAAGAGGTAATGGGCAACACCCACGGCACGGCCTTGGATGATGGAAAGCGCACGGGGCTGGATGGCGGGAGCCACCTTCAGCTTGTTGTGAGCCCAGACGATGGACTCGATCAGTTCCTGCCAGTAGCCGCGGCCACTGAAGAGGAACATCAGGCTGAAGGCGAACACGAAGTGGGCGCCGAGGAACATGATTCCGTAGGCGGCTGTGTTCGAGCCATAGCTGTTGATCACCTGAACGGCCTGAGCCCACAGGAAGTCACGCAGCCAGCCATTGATGGTGATGGCGCTGTTGGCGAAGTTGCCATTGGTGATGTGCGCGACGGAACCGTCGGCATTCACCGTTCCCCAGATGTCGCTCTGCATCTTCCAGGAGAAGTGGAAGATCACAACAGACAGGGAGTTGTACATCCAGAACAGGCCCAGGAACACGTGGTCCCAAGCGGAAACCTGGCAGGTGCCACCACGACCAGGACCGTCGCAGGAGAAGCGGAAGCCCAGGTTGGCCTTATCAGGGATGAGGCGGGAGCTGCGGGCGTACAGGACACCCTTAAGCAGGATCAGCACCGTCACGTGAATCGTGAAGGCGTGGATGTGGTGAACCATGAAGTCGGCGGTGCCGAGCGGCATGGGAGCAGCGGCAACCTTGCCGCCAACGGCGACAACGGAACCGTTGAACACTTCACTCACACCCGCGAGAGCGTTGGGAGCCGTGCTGCCGGCAGCTGCGGCGTGCACGTTCTGAATCCACTGAGCAAAGATCGGCTGAATGGAGATCGCCGAATCGCTGAACATGTCCTGGGGACGACCCAGGGCACGCCTTGTGTCGTTGTGGATGTACAGGCCGAAGCTGTGGGCTCCGAGCCAGATGCAGACCCAATTGAGGTGACTGATGATTGCGTCGCGAGCCTTGAGCACCCGATCCAGCACGTTGTCGATGTGCTTAGCGGGGTCGTAATCGCGAACCATGGCGATGGCGGCGTGAGCACCGGCACCAACGATCAGAAAGCCGCCGATCCAGATGTGATGGGTGAAAAGCCCGATCTGGGTGGGGTAGTCGATCGCTTGGTACGGATACGGAGGCATCGCGTACATGTGCTGAGCAACGATGATGCTCACCGAACCGCCGATGGCGAGGTTGACCGCCAGCTGGGCATGCCAGGAGTTGGTCATGAAGTCGTAAAGACCGTCGTGACCGTTGGTGGCAGGGAACAGCAGGGGATCACCCTTCTGACCTTCGTGGATCTCCTTGATGGAGTGGCCGATGCCCCAGTTGGTCCGGTACATGTGACCGGCAACGATGAACATCACGGCAATCGCCACATGGTGGTGGGCGATGTCGGTCATCCAGAGGCTTCCCGTCACAGGATTCAAGCCACCCTTGAAGGTGAGGAAATCGCTGTAGGCAGCCCAGTTGCCGGAGAAGAAAGCACCGACACCAGCGCTGAAGCCGGGATACAGCTGAGCCAGCAGATCCTGATTGAAGAACTCGTGGGGCAGCGGAATGTCTGTAGCCGAAGCGATGGTCTTGCCATTCAGCACCAGCGGTTGGCCGGCATCAATGGCATCCATCAACTTGGTGACAGGAGCAGACACGTGGATGACGTGACCGGCCCAGGAGAGTGAACCGAGACCCAGCAGACCTGCCAGGTGGTGGTTCAGCATCGACTCAACGTTCTGGAACCACTCCAGCTTCGGCGCTGCCTTGTGGTAGTGGAAAACACCGGCGTTGAGCATGAGGCCGGCCATCACCAGGGCACCGATGGCCAGAGCCATGAGCTGGGTTTCACTGGTGATGCCCCAGGCCCGCCACATCTGGAAGAGGCCTGAGGTGATTTGGATGCCTTGGAAACCGGCACCCATGTCTCCGTTGAGGACTTCTTGGCCAAAGACGGCCCAGACCTGCTGGGCGCTTGGCTTCACATTGGTGGGATCAGCAAGCCAACCGGAGTAATTGGAGAAGCGGGCGCCATGGAAGAAGGCACCACTGAGCCAGATGAAGATGACGGCCAGGTGGCCGAAATGGGCGGAGAAGATCCGCCGAGAGACCTCTTGAAGGTCGCTCGTGTGAGCGTCGAAGTCGTGAGCGTTGGCGTGAAGGTTCCAAACCCAGGTGGTGGTTTTGGGACCTTTCGCGAGAGCGCGGTCGAAATGTCCGGGTTTACCGAACAGCTCAAAGGTTGCTGGATTGTCAACCTTCTCGACCTGGCTCTTCGCGTCACTCCCACGCTCAGGTGGGCTGATGGTCATCGAGTCGTTCCTCGAGGGACGGGTTTCGAGGTGGTGGGCCACCCCTCCGACGGGCCGAAGCCAATCGGGGCCCCGAACGCGAATTCGCAGAGAATCAGCATTCGGGCATCAGCGCGGCGAAGGAGCCGAAACCCCTTGCGTGCACTGAAGCTGGGGCCCCAAAGAGGGGACCGCTGGCGGAAGCATAGGGGCGGAGAAGGGGGTTAAAGGGCCCTGAGTTACAAAGGTTCAATCCCGTGGCGAGCCAGTCAGCGACAGGCGTCTGCAGAAGGCTGAGAATCAGCGAAACAACAAAGTTCTGAAGCAGTAAGCAATACAACTTCACTCATATTTCCTTCCTAAATAACTAAAACTCTGACAGTGAAGGTCGGATTGTTCAGAATGATCAGATCTGTTCATGCCCGATGCGTCGCCTTGGCCTGAAGTCAATATGGGCTGTTCTGCTGGCAGCAGTACTGCTTCTTAGTGCCGGCTTACCTGTTCATGCGCGCCCTGGATTCTTCAATCGCGGTGCAGGGTCCGCTGCCAAACCGCTGCCGAGTTCAGCCCCCAGCGGAAAGCTCCAGGAAGTGGCTCCTCCAGGGGCAGTGCAACAGCTGCGCCAGAACCTGCAACAGCACCGTCCCTCCCTACGGCTGATCGATCCAAGCAACGACAGCATCGTTTCCTCTGACGCCCTTGAGCTGCGTTTCGAAATCGAAGATTGGCCCCTCAGCAGCGATCCCAAATTGGGTCTGGGGCCCCATGTTGTGCTCCAAATCGACAACCGCGCTCCCTTACGGCTGAGCGAAAGCAATGGAAATCGCCTGAAGGTCCGCATCGACGACCTGGAAGCGGGCAGTCACCGGTTCAGCGCCTGGGCCGCTTACCCCTGGGGAGAAGCCGTTCAAGCACCAGGAGCATCAATCCAGGGACGCCTGCACCTCTGGCAAAAACTGCAGGGCACACAACCCGAACGCGATGCCCCCTGGCTAGTTCCTGTCTCACCAGCCAGAGAGCAGGGCCTGCAACCCCTATTGGTGGATTGGCTGATTTGGAATGCTCCGCTCCAAAACCTGCGGGAGGGCGATGGACGCTGGCGACTTCGCATCAGCATTGATGGAGACAGCTTTTTGGTCGATCACCAGGAAGCCCTTTGGCTCAAAGGATCGAATGGCTCCAACAGCCATGACATTCAGATGGAACTGCTAAATGGGCTAGGTGAGCCAATCACGCCGGTCTTCAACAATCAGCTAATTCATCTGAAATCCCCATCCGGTCCCAAGCCGGGCTGGATGCGCCCACGCCTCACTGAAAGCCAGCTCGCGCGCCTGAGCGGCTCCCTTGAGCCTGAGGTTTTGGAGGTGGACGAGTCCCCGCCAGAGCCCCCTCAAAAGGCCGAGGAGAAACAACAAGAGAAGACAGAACAGCCCCGAGAGCTTCTCCAGGCCGAGATCAAGGTCGAGGTCGAGGACGAGATCAAAACCCAACCCGAGGCCGAACCCCAGCCCAGGGCACCAGAGGAAAGCGATGAGCAGGGGCCCGAGCAGCCCTTTGCTGAAAAGCCATCCACAGCAGAAGCTGCTCTGCCCACTCCTCCCACTCTTGCCAAGGAGAAGCAGGCGGAGCCTCAGCAGCCAGCCGAAGAGGAACCCAAGCTGAAGCCAAACAGCAGCCTGGGAGGATCAGCCCGTGAGTTGCTCAACAGTGATGGGCGCTTGCGCAAGCCCTGATCCGGATTTCCTAACCTGAACCCCACATCTGCCGCTCCCGCTCTGGGCCTAGGACTGAGCCCCAGCGCCATGCCGCTGTTGGAGCGTTTGCTGCTGCGCGGCCACATCGACCGGATCAATCCAGCCGATCAAGACCTCAACACCGCCCTTGACAGGCACTGGACGGCAGAGAACGTCGTGTTGTTTGTGGGCGCCGTGGGAGCGGTGACGCGCCTGATTGCAGCTCGGATCCAAGGCAAGGAGAAGGATCCGGCCGTTCTGGTGCTCGACCCCAAAGGGGAATTCGTCATCCCGTTGTTGGGAGGCCATTCCGCAGGCGCCGAACAACGCGCCCGGGAGATCGCGATGGATCTCGGCGGGCAGGCGGTGATCACGGGCGCCTGCGCCCATGAAGGACGTCTCCCCCTGGATGCCTTTGGGGAGAGTTGGGGCTGGAAACGCAAGGGGTCGGTGCCCAATTGGCGCGATCTGATGGTGCGGCAGTCCCAAGGATCCAGCATCAGCGTTCACCAGAGCAGTGGATGCACCGCCTGGCAAGGCGCTGAAGGCCATCCCTTGCTGCACAACGTTGATCCAAACGTTGTGCCAGGAGCGGCTGATCTTGTGATCGGAGCGCGCTGTCAGGGTGATTGCCAGTGGCATCCAGCAACGCTCTGGATTGGCATCGGCTGCGAACGCAACACCAGTCTTTCGCTGGTGGAGAAGGCTATTGCCGAGGCCTTGGCAATAGCAGGGCTGGCGGAAGAGGCTGTCGCCGGAATGGCCAGCGCAGCGCGGAAATCCGATGAACCGGCCCTGCAGCAACTGAGCCAGAACCGGGCATGGCCATTCCGCACGTTTGCGGAGCACGCTCTTGCATCCATCGACGTGCCGAATCCCTCCGAAGTGGTGCGCAAGGAAATGGGGACCGCGTCGGTGGCTGAAGCAGCGGCGTTGCTGGCTGCAGGCGAACAAGGTCATCTGATCCAACCCAAGCAAATCAGCCGTCCGGCAACAGGGGAGCAGGGTGCCGTGACGGTGGCCATTGCCGAGGCTGCCATCCCCTACGCGCCGGAGCGGGGCGAACTGCACCTGGTGGGCAGTGGCCCAGGAGATCTTTCCCTGCTCAGTGGAGACGCCAAAGCGGCCCTCTCCCGGTGTTGCGCCTGGGTTGGCTACAGCCTCTATCTCGATCTTCTGGAGCCCCTGCGCCGCCCGGATCAGGTCCGATTCGATGGCCAGCTCACCCGGGAGTGGGACCGCTGTGCCGAAGCACTGTGCTTGGCCCAACAAGGGGCCAAGGTTGCTCTGATCTCCTCCGGCGACAGTGGGATCTACGGCATGGCGGGATTGGCCCTGGAGCTGCTGCTCCAGCAACCCGAGCAGGACCGACCCAGCTTCGCTGTGCATCCAGGCATTTCAGCATTCCAGCTGGCCGCCGCCCGGGCCGGAGCGCCACTGATGCATGACTTTTGCTGCGTGAGCCTCAGCGATCGCCTCACGCCGTGGGCTGTTATCTAAAAGCGACTGGAGTCCGCTGCAGCTGGTGATTTTGTGCTCGCCCTCTACAACCCACGATCCAAGGGCCGTGCTTGGCAGCTGGGACAAGCCAAAGAGATGCTGCTGAAACACCGCCCTCCAGCGACCCCGGTGATGCTGGCGCGGCAGCTGGGCCGCGCGAAAGAATCCCGTCAGCTCACGTGTCTTGAACGCTTGGAGCCGGAATCCGTGGACATGCTCACGCTGGTTCTGATTGGGAACAGCAGCAGCCGTGCCGAGGATGACTGGATGGTGACGCCGCGCGGGTACCCAGGGGCGAATCTCCAATGAAGACTGAGTTTTTGGTGGCATAGCTCAGGTCTTCCATCAAGACCCGGCAGTGCCACGAAAAACATCAATCGGGATGACAGGATTCGAACCTGCGGCCCCTTCGTCCCGAACGAAGTGCGCTACCAAACTGCGCCACATCCCGGCAGGTTAATCTTAAAAGATCGATGCATCCGCGCTTGAAGCAGAAGCATAAGGGCACGGACTTAGGGTCATGGATTGAGGAAGCTTCGCCGTGCTCAAGCCGGAGTGGTTGCGCGTAAAGGCTCCGCAGCGCGAACGGATCGGCGCCGTGGCCGACCTGCTGCTGGATTTGAACTTGAACACGGTCTGCCAGGAAGCGAGCTGCCCCAACATCGGCGAATGCTTTGCAGGCGGAACCGCCACGTTTTTGATCATGGGGCCCGGCTGCACCCGCGCCTGCCCTTACTGCGACATCGACTTCGACAAGAGCGTGCGCGAGCTCGATCCCACCGAGCCGCACCGGCTAGGGGAAGCGGTGGCCCGTTTGGACCTAAAGCACGTGGTGATCACCTCGGTGAACCGCGACGATCTCGCCGATGGAGGTGCGTCCCAGTTCGTGGCCTGCATCGAGCAGGTGAAGCAACGTTCACCACTCACCACGATCGAGCTGCTGATTCCCGACTTCTGCGGCAACTGGGATGCCCTGGCAACGGTGATGGCCGCCGCCCCCCACGTGTTGAACCACAACATTGAAACAGTGCCGCGGATGTACCGCCTGGCGCGGCCCCAGGGCATCTATAAACGCTCCCTCGTGCTGCTGCAGCGGGTGCGGGACCAATGGCCCAAGGCTTACAGCAAGTCAGGACTGATGGTGGGGCTCGGGGAAACCGATGAAGAGGTGATCGAGACGCTCCGGGACCTGCGCAAGCACAAGGTGGACATCGTCACCATCGGTCAGTACCTCTCACCTGGGCCAAAACACCTTGCGGTCGACCGCTTTGTGACCCCGGCTCAATTCAAGACCTACAGAACAGTGGGCGAAAGGGAGCTGGGCTTCCTCCAGGTGGTCAGCACACCACTCACCCGCAGCAGCTATCACGCTGGTGAGGTGCAACGGCTCATGGCCAGCCACCCCCGCTGACGGGGATCCATTCCTGCACTTGCCAGTCCACCAGGCCGGCTCGGATCATCGGGTCGTCCTCCACCCACGCCAGAGCATCGATATAGGACGACGCCTCAAAGATCAACAAACCCCCGCCGCCGGGCTGCTGGTCGCCATCCACCAGATAGCCACTGCGTAGACGACGACCTGCGGCAGCTTCATCTTCAACCCAACGGCGGTGAGCTTCCAAAATGGGTCGCCGCTGCTCCACGGGCAGAGAGGCAGCGACGGCCGTGAAGGTTTCGATCTTAACGAACCAAGCCACGGGCTGGCGACGGCGCTAAGCCGCCACAGCCTGTTTATCGGCCAATCCCATCGCCTCCCGTTCACTTGGGGGGACCAACACCTTGAAGCGATTTTTCGCCGCAGACCAGTCGGCCAAGAGAGCAGCAGCCTTCTCGCTTCCCGTGAGCACCACATGCTGTTCCAGCAGCCCCTTCAGAAGCGACTCCTGCTCACGGGTGGTGATGGTGCAGACCTCAACGATCTCTGGGTTCACCCGAGGAGCGACACGCCCCTCCTCATCCAGCAGGAAGGTCACACCACCGGTCATACCAGCGCCGACATTGCGACCGGTGCTGCCGAGAACGACGACGACACCGCCGGTCATGTACTCACAGCAATGGTCACCAGCTCCCTCCACAACCGTGCGGGCACCGCTGTTGCGAACACCGAAACGCTCGCCAGCCCGGCCATGAGCAAACAACTCACCGCCGGTGGCCCCGTAGAGGCAGGTGTTGCCGAGAATCACCTGATCCCCTGGAGAAGCGCAACCGTCTGATAGCACCAGGGTGATGCAACCGCTGTTCATCCCCTTGCCCACGTAGTCGTTGGCCTCACCTTCCAGACGAACCTGCATGCCCTGCACCAGGAATGCCCCGAAGCTCTGGCCTGCGGCACCCCGAAAGGTGAGATCGAGCTGTCCCTTGAAACCGCGGTTGCCATGGCGCTGGGCGATTTCACCGGCCAGACGGGCACAGACACTGCGATCGGTATTGATGATCTCGATGCTACGACTGATGGAACCGTGGTTCTCCAGTGCAGCCATAAGCTCAGCGTCGGCGAGGAGCTGATCCTCAAGGATCGGTCCATTGCCGTGGGCCTGGTCGCTGTGGCGAAGCCATGAGCGGTCTTCGGCTCCGCTGATCGGAGCCAGCAGGCTGGAGAGATCCACACCCTTGGTCTTGGCCAACGCGACCGAGCGGGCCTGGAGCAGATCGGTGCGGCCGATCAGCTGCTCGAGGCGGGTGACGCCGAGCAGGCTCATCAGCTGACGTACTTCCTCAGCGACATACCAGAAGAAATTGACGACATGCTCAGGAATACCGGTGAAACGCTTGCGCAGGTTCTCCTTCTGCGTGGCCACACCCACAGGGCAGTTGTTGGTGTGACAGACGCGAGCCATCACGCAACCCTCGGCGATCATTGCGATCGAACCGAAGCCATATTCCTCCGCGCCTAGCAGGGCAGCAATCACCACGTCCCAGCCGGTTTTGAGGCCTCCATCGGCGCGCAGCAGAACCCGATCGCGCAGACCGTTCTCCACCAGGGAGCGGTGCACCTCGGTGAGGCCCAGTTCCCAGGGGCTGCCGGCATGCTTGATCGAACTCAGAGGGGATGCTCCCGTGCCACCGTCGTGACCGGAGATCTGGATCACATCCGCGTTGGCCTTGGCCACACCCGCAGCGATGGTGCCAATGCCGATCTCGGCCACCAGCTTCACGCTTACGGGAGCAGCGGGATGCACCTGATGCAGGTCATGGATCAGCTGCGCCAGGTCTTCGATCGAATAGATGTCGTGGTGTGGAGGCGGTGAAATCAAGGCCACACCTGGCTTGCTGTTGCGCAACCAGGCGATGTATTCGTCAACCTTGGGCCCTGGAAGCTGACCACCTTCACCGGGCTTGGCGCCCTGGGCCACCTTGATCTCCAGCTGCCTGCCACTGCGCAGGTATTCCGCCGTCACGCCGAAACGGCCTGAAGCCACCTGCTTGATCGCCGAGCAGGCAGTGTCCCCATTACACAGACCACCAAGGCTGGGGAATGAGGCGGAACGGCCCTCCCCATCCACATCCTTGAGGATCTGGAAGCGCGCAGGGTCCTCACCGCCTTCACCGCTGTTGCTCTTGCCGCCGATGCGATTCATCGCCACGGCCAACACTTCATGGGCTTCGCGGGACAAAGCACCCAGGCTCATCCCACCCGTGCAGAAGCGGGTGCAGATGCTCTCGACGCTCTCCACTTGATCGAGGGGCACTGGGGTGGGAGCCAACTTGAACTCCAACAGGTCCCTCAGGGCCATCACCGGTCGGTTCTCCAACAAGGCCTGATAGGTGGAGAAGTGGTCGTAACCAGGGCCCTGGGCTACCGCCTTGTGCAGCGCCTTCGACAGCTCGGGATTGTTGCGGTGGTACTCAGCACCACTGCGGTACTGAACAAAGCCCATGAATTCGAGCTTGCTGCGGTTGAGCTCAGGGAAAGCCTTGGCGTGCATCGAAAGTGTTTCGTTCGCCAGCTCAGCCAGCGTCATCCCGGCAACACGGCTGGTCGTTCCCGTGAAGGCGGTCTCCACCACATCCGCTCCAAGGCCGATCGCTTCAAAGATCTGAGCGCCGTGATAGCTGGCCAGCAATGAAATTCCGATCTTGGAGAGGATTTTGCGCAGGCCGTTCTCCAACGACTCGCGAACGTTGGCCTGGGCCTGATTGGCATCCAGGGCGGGCAACTTGCCCTGTTCGATCCGCTTCTTGGTCTTGGGGTGATCCAGCCAGTGGCGGGTGGTCTCCCAAGTGAGCCAGGGGCAGACGGCACTGGCGCCATAACCGATCAGGCACGCCATGTGATGGGTGCTCCAGCACTGGGCCGTGTCCACGACCAGAGAGCACTGCAGCCGGAGCTTCTGGCGAAGTAGATGGTGATGAACAGCGCCCACGGCCAGCAAGACCGGCATCGCCACCGTCGTGGGGGTCAGCTGGGCCGCCGCCCCCGTGCCATCGACCCGATCGGACAGCACCAGCACTTGGGCACCGTCACACACTTCCTGTTCCGCAACGCTGCACAGCGCCGCAATGGCCTCTTGCAGGCCTCCCGCACACAACTCCACAGCCATCTGGGTGGACACCGTCTTGACGGGCAAGCCCTGCTCACTGATCGCTGCCAGTTCCGCCTCATTCAAAACGGGAGTCTCCAGATGGATGACGGAGGCAGCGTCCGGCTGGGGCTTCAGGGCGGGCCGGCGCTCGCCCAGGTGCATCTCCAGGCTCATCACCAGCTTTTCCCTCAGGGGATCGATCGGAGGGTTGGTGACCTGGGCGAAGCGCTGTTTGAAGTAGTCGTAAAGCAGGTGGGGCTTGTCGGAGAGCGCCGCCAGTGGGATGTCATCGCCCATGCAGTAGGTCGGCTCCTTCCCGAGGGCAGCCATGTCCTCGATGATCAGATCGAAGTCCTCGGCGGTGAAGCCCATCGCGGTCTGCAAGCGCAACAGATCGAGTTCACCCACATGCCGGTCCTGGGTCCAGGGCTGGGGGGCGACGCCGCGGCGATGCTGCTGAAGCCAATCGGCATAGGGGAAGCGCTGCGCCGCGTCCTCCTTCACCGACCAATTGTCGAGCAACTCGCCGCGTTCAAGATCAACGGCAACCATCTGACCAGGGCCAAGACGACCTTTCTGAACAATCGTCTTGCCGCTGAGATCCACCACGCCGGTCTCCGATCCCATGATCACGAAGCCGTCAGCGGTGGTGCACCAACGTGCCGGGCGCAGCCCGTTCCGATCGAGCGTGGCACCCACCCTCTTGCCATCGGCAAAAACCAACAGGGCCGGGCCATCCCAGGGTTCCTGAATTCCCGCGTTGAATTCGTACATCGCCGTCACATCAGGACGGCTATCGAGATCGGGCTGATTGCGAAACGCTTCGGGCACCAGCGTGATCAGGCTGTCGGTGATCGACCGACCGCTGCGCACCATCAATTCCAAGGTGGCATCCAGGTTGGCGGAATCGCTGAAGGCAGGGTTAACCACCGGAATCAGGTCATCAGCCGCCTCACCCCAGACGTTCTCGAGACTGGCTTCTGAGGCCTTGGTCCAGTTGAGGTTGCCCAGCAGCGTGTTGATTTCACCGTTGTGACCCAGAAGCCGCATCGGCTGCGCCAGGGGCCAGCGCGGCAGAGTGTTGGTGCTGAAGCGGCGGTGATAAACGGCAAAGCTCAACTCAAATCGAGGGTCCTGCAGGTCGGTGTAGAACTGCGCCAGCACCTCGGATCGCACCATCCCTTTGTAAACAACCGTCCGGCTGCTCAGGGAGGCAACGTAAACGTCCTGGGCCACCTCAGCACCCAGAGCTGCCCGCACACGGGCACCGATGCGCCGCCTCAACCGCAGCAGCTGCCCGTCAAACTTTGCATCGTCCGCATCACTACTCAGTACCCACTGTTCGATCACAGGAGCTGTGGCACGGGCCAAAGGACCGAGAACCGCAGGTTCGACAGGTACAGCTCGCCACCCCAGAGGCTGCATGCCAAGGACTCTGGCCTCTTCATCACACAGGCCTCGTACCTCTGCACGACGGCTGGCGTCGGTGGGCATGAACATCATTCCAAGGCCCCGTGCTGCAGCCGCCTCGGACCAGATGGCTCTCAGATACGACCAGGGGATCTCACACAACACCCCTGCGCCGTCGCCGGAGTCGCCATCTCCCCCGCAACCACCACGGTGCTCCATGCATCCCAGACCACGTAGAGCCTGCTCCAGCACCCAGTGGCTGGCCTGCCCCTGGAGCTGGGCCAGGAAACCAACGCCACACGCATCCTTCTCGCCCGCAACAACCTCGGGTGCAGGGCTGTCGCAGTAAGGCCAGACAGCGGAACGGATGGCGTCAGACATAGGGAACTCAACCGGACGATCGCATGGGTCTGCAGCTTCGAACTCTGCAGAAACCATCTCGGAGGAGGATCCTAGGCAGGCGCCTCTCCGCCCAGGCATTTCATGCTGGTTTTTGCCCCACTTCCCCCGCCACCGCCTGAGCTTCGCCCTGTGCCGAACCAGAGTGGTGAGGAGGTGCTGATCGGGCGAGAGCGCAGCAAAGCGGTTTGGCTCTGGAGGGGCAGCGACGCAGAACCGGAAGAACTTTGGCTGCCCCTGGAGATTCTGGAATCCCGACTGGGTTTCAGACGAGTGTCACGCCTCGATGGAGAGGTACTGGAATGGTTTGGTCGAACGGTCTCCTTGACCGCATTGGCGACCCGTTCGCTCGGTGACGAAGTCGGCCTCGAAGTGAGCGACTGGCTGGCCGCAACTGGCGTCATCTTCCAAGTGAGGGGAAACACCTTGGAGCTCCGGCTGCCCCCACCCACGGTGAACAACCTGCGCCACGGCAAGGGTTCAACAGCCGATCGTTTGGTGCTGGATCTGAACGGCCCCGCCCTGGTGCAGCGGTTGAACGGCGACCTATTGCTGGAGCTCAAGCTGTCGCGGACCCAGCAACGTCAACTCAAGGCGTGGGGGCTCTCCCCACAGCAGCATCGCCACGGTGGTCTTTTGCTGAAAGGACAAGCTACCAAGCTGAGGAGCCTGAGCCTGGCGTCCCCCTGGAGGGTGGTGCTGGATGGCGTACAGATCGGCGGTCGCCGCCCAGTCCAGAGCGCACGTCTACCTCTCCGCAACCTAGCTGTGGCCGAATGGCTGAGGCGGGGCTTCGTCTTGGAGCAACGCACCATCAAGGTGGGGGTGAAACCCATTCAGGTGTTCCGTGCCGGCGGCCACCTGAGCCGTCTCGGCATCACCCTTCAGCCCCTGGTCAAGGCCGAGCAGCAACAGGGCCTGCGTTTTCTGCCTCAGCTCTCCCAACCCGCAGGGGCGCTGGTCGCAGTTAACGGAGGCTTTTTCAACCGGATCAACCAACTCCCCCTGGGGGCAGTGCGGCATCAGGGGGTCTGGCTGTCCGGTCCGATCCTGAACCGCGGCGTGATCGCTTGGGGGGCCTCAGGGCATCTGCAGTTCGGCCGGCTGCAGCTGAACCAGACGCTGCAGGTGAACAACGGTCGCCGTTGGAGCCTCATGGCACTCAACAGCGGCTACATCCAGAAGGGGCTGAGCCTCTACACACCTGCATGGGGTTCCCGCTACCAGGCCTTGAGCGGCGAAGAGGAAGCTCTATTGATTCGCGGCGGCCGCGTTGAGGCAACGTTTGACAAGCACAGCCTGCGACGCGGCATCGCCATCCCCAAAGACGGTACGCTGGTAATCGCTCGCGGGCGCACGCCGCTGCCCGCGCGGCTTGGTGATCACATCGAAGTGGCAGCACGATCCAGCTCTCCCCTGGCCCAACAGCCCAATGTTCTGGGCGGCGGTCCGCTGCTGATGCAGAACGGCCAAGTGGTGCTGAATGGACGCCAGGAGGGGTTCACTCCGGGCTTCATGAGCTTGGCGGCACCAAGAACGGTGGTAGCTCAGGGGCCGAGCGGCCAGTGGCTGATGACCTTGCGTGGCGCCACCGGCAGTGATCCCACCCTTGTGGAAACAGCCCTGGCAGCCCAGCAACTGGGGCTACGCGATGCGTTGAACATGGATGGCGGCAGTTCCACCACCCTCGTGGTGGCCGGACGCACCGTGATGAATGGCCGAAGCAGCACCCCGAGAGTCCACAACGGCCTGGGGCTCATCCCCCTCTAAGACCTGCAACAGTGGGAGGCCCGAGGAACTGAGTATGGCTGCCAATCTCCGGCTGACCGCTGCCGCTGCTGCCGAGCTAGGGCGACAGGCGGCTGTGGCGGGAACACCGGGGCAGATGCATCTCGATCTCACTCCCGGCGAGTGTGCACAACATGTGCTGCGCATCCGGGCAGGTCATTTGGCCGGCGTCGCGATCGCAAGGGCCGATGGCGTGACCCTGCACGTGCCTGCAGAACAACTCAAATTGCTTGAAGGCCTTTGCCTGGACTACCGCGGCGACCTCGGTGGTGGTGGTTTTCTGATCCGCAACAGCGATGGGGTTGAACCCTGTACCTGCGGCAATGCCTTCAGCCGCGTTTGAGGAGGGACCATCACCCGTTATCATGGTCGATTGTCGAATCAGGTCGGGAGTCCGACCGCTCACCGACCATCGATGCCAACCATCCAACAGCTGATCCGCACTGAGCGCTCACGCCTCAAGGCCAAGACCAAGTCCCCAGCCCTGAAGTCGTGCCCTGAGCGTCGTGGTGTTTGCACCCGCGTTTACACCTCAACGCCCAAAAAGCCTAATTCGGCGCTGCGCAAGGTGGCTCGTGTGCGCCTGACCTCCGGCTTTGAAGTCACGGCGTATATCGGCGGTGTCGGTCATAACCTCCAGGAGCACTCGGTGGTGTTGATCCGCGGCGGTCGTGTCAAAGACCTCCCGGGCGTCCGTTACCACATCATCCGCGGAACCCTGGATACCGCTGGCGTGAAAGACCGGCATCAGTCCCGATCCAAGTACGGCGCCAAGGCTCCGAAGGAGTGATCACCGGTTTCTTCCCCATCCCTATCAAGTTCTGATCTCTGATGTCACGCCGCAACGCCGCTGAGAAGCGCCCGATTCTTCCTGACCCGCAATTCAACAGCCGTCTCGCCACGATGATGGTGGTGCGCTTGATGCAGCACGGCAAGAAGTCGACAGCGCAACAGATCCTGTCCGACGCGTTCGGCCTGATCAACGAGCGCACCGGTGGAGATCCGCTCGAACTGTTCGAGACAGCCGTCAAGAACGCCACCCCCCTGGTGGAAGTGCGCGCACGCCGCGTCGGTGGTGCCACCTACCAGGTGCCCATGGAAGTGCGCCAGGAGCGCGGCACCGCCATGGCCCTGCGCTGGCTGGTGAGCTTCTCCCGCGCCCGCAACGGCCGGAGCATGGCCCAGAAACTGGCTGGCGAACTGATGGATGCCGCTAACGAGGCTGGCAACGCCGTTCGCAAGCGCGAAGAAACCCACAAGATGGCCGAAGCCAACAAGGCTTTCGCCCATTACCGCTACTGAGCCTCGCAGGCCAGCCATTAACACAGATGTTCATGGCTGGCCTGTAGAGTCTCTCCGCCTTCTCACGCCCCCCCCCCGGAGAATTTCCTGTGGCCCGCGACTTCCCCCTGGAACGCGTCAGAAATATTGGTATCGCTGCTCACATCGATGCCGGAAAAACCACCACGACTGAACGGATCCTGTTCTATTCCGGTGTGGTGCACAAGATCGGTGAGGTGCATGACGGCGCCGCCGTGACCGACTGGATGGCCCAGGAACGGGAACGTGGCATCACGATCACCGCGGCTGCTATTTCGACGTCCTGGCAGGACCATCGAATCAACATCATCGACACGCCTGGCCACGTGGACTTCACCATTGAGGTGGAGCGCTCCATGCGTGTGCTGGATGGTGTTATTGCCGTCTTCTGCGCCGTTGGTGGCGTTCAGCCCCAATCCGAAACCGTCTGGCGTCAGGCCGACCGCTATTCCGTTCCCCGGATGGTATTCGTGAACAAAATGGACCGCACCGGTGCAGACTTCCTCAAGGTTCACGGTCAGATCAAGGACCGCCTTAAGGCCAATGCTATTCCGATCCAGCTTCCGATTGGTGCTGAAGGCGAGCTGAGCGGCATCATCGATCTCGTTGCCAACAAGGCATACATCTACAAAAACGACCTCGGCACCGACATCGAAGAAGCCGAAGTGCCGGCTGATATGGCTGACGAGGTGGTCGAATGGCGGAACACCTTGATGGAGACCGTCGCCGAAACCGATGAGGCGCTGATCGAGAAGTTCCTCGAGACCGGCGAACTCAGCGTTGATGAGCTCAAGAAAGGCATCCGTGAGGGCGTGCTCAAGCACGGCCTGGTGCCCATGCTCTGCGGCTCCGCCTTCAAAAACAAAGGTGTGCAGCTGGTGCTCGACGCCGTGATCGACTACCTGCCGGCCCCCGTCGACGTTCCCCCGATCCAGGGTGTGCTTCCCGACGGCAGCGAAGCGGTGCGTCCGTCCGACGACAACGCTCCCTTCAGTGCCCTCGCTTTCAAGGTGATGGCCGATCCCTACGGCAAACTCACCTTCGTCCGGATGTACTCCGGCATCCTCGAGAAAGGCAGCTACGTTCTCAACTCCACCAAAGGTGAAAAGGAGCGCATCTCCCGCTTGGTGGTGCTCAAGGCTGATGACCGTGAGGAAGTTGACGCGCTGCGCGCCGGTGAACTCGGTGCCGTGCTCGGACTGAAGAACACCACCACGGGTGACACCCTCTGCACCCAGGACGATCCGATCGTTCTCGAGACCCTGTTCATCCCCGAACCGGTGATCTCCGTGGCTGTTG
>NZ_JBGKDP010000053.1:0-5903 GCF_042954245.1 Parasynechococcus sp. | reverse complement strand
GACGAGGATGCCAACATCATCATGCTGGCAACGGGAACAGGCATTGCCCCGATGCGCACTTACCTTCGCCGGATGTTCGAGTCCCGCGAACAGGAGGCCAACAGCTGGAAATTCCGCGGCAAAGCCTGGTTGTTCATGGGCGCGCCTAAAACCGCCAACCTGCTCTACGACGAGGACTTCCTCCACTACGAGAAGGAGTACCCCGACAACTTCCGCTACACCAAGGCGATCAGCCGGGAACAGCAGAACGCCAAGGGTGGCCGGATGTACATCCAGGATCGCGTTCTGGAACACGCCGAAGAGATCTTCGCGATGATCGAAGATCCCAAGACCCATGTGTATATGTGCGGTCTGCGCGGCATGGAGCCGGGCATCGATGAGGCCATGACCACCGCCGCCGCCGCCAAGGGTCTCGACTGGGCCGAACTGCGCCCTCAGCTCAAGAAGGCCGACCGCTGGCACGTGGAAACCTATTGATCGATCAGCCACCGATCGTTTCCAGTCCACCTCTCGGGGGGACTTTTTTTTCGGTTGGCAACAAACGCTGACACCAACACGGAAACAAAGCGGCGAGTCCATGTCTGTTGCCGGTTCCGTGCCTAAACCAGCGTCAGAGGCCTGGACGCTCCATGGTTGCCACAATGACGAACCCCCTCAGGGTTGGACTGCGTCAAGAGCGCGTGATTGCGCCGCAGTGTCTGGTGATCTTCGGCGCCAGCGGTGATCTAACCCACCGCAAGCTGGTGCCAGCCCTGTTTGAGCTGTTCAAGCAACGGCGTCTGCCCAGTGAGTTCGCCCTGCTGGGCTGTGCGCGACGGCCGTGGAGTGACGAGGAGTTCCGCGGAAAGATGGCGGAGGCACTCGCCAGCACGATTGAGGACGATCCCCAGGCCTGGGAGCAGTTCGTCGGCAAATTGTTCTACGAGCCGGTCGACCTTCAACAACCAGAAGATGTGGTGCGGCTGGGCACACGGCTGGAGCAGATCGATCAACAGTGCTCCACCCGCGGCAACCGCACCTTTTATCTCTCCGTCTCTCCCAAGTTCTATGGCAGTGGCTGCCGTTCACTGGCCGACGCTGGCCTGTTGAAGGACCCCAAACGCAGCCGGGTGGTGATCGAAAAACCCTTCGGACGCGACTACGGCAGTGCCCAGGCCCTCAATCGCGTGGTCCAGGCTTGCGGTCAGGAGAACCAGATCTTTCGCATCGACCATTACCTGGGCAAGGAAACCGTCCAGAACATCATGGTTCTGCGCTTTGCCAACACAATCTTCGAGCCGATCTGGAACCGCAATTACATCTCCAGTGTTCAGATCACCGCCGCGGAAACCGTCGGGGTGGAGGAGCGTGCTGGGTACTACGAATCGGCCGGTGCCCTGCGGGACATGGTGCAAAACCACCTGACCCAGATGCTGGCAATCACCGCCATGGAACCACCAGGGCGCTTTGACCCGGAAGCCATCCGCAACGAAAAAGCCAAGGTGCTCCAGGCCACCCGCCTGGCCGATGAGCTCGAACCCTGGAACTGCTGCATCCGTGGCCAGTACGGACCCGGTGGTTCTACGGAATCGCCCCTGGCCGGTTACCGCCATGAACCCGGTGTTGACCCCAACAGCACCACCGAGACCTACGTAGCGATGAAGCTGTTCATCGACAACTGGAGCTGGCAGGGGGTTCCATTTTATGTGCGCACCGGCAAACGGCTGGCCAAGCGCACGAGTGAGGTGGTGCTCACCTTCCGTGAAGCACCAGTGCATCTGTTTGATGCGGCCACCGGAGGCCCCACCGCCAATCAGCTGATCCTGCGCATCCAACCGGATGAGGGGGCCGAATTTCGCTTCGAGGTGAAATCACCTGGCTCTGGCATGCGCAGCCGCCCCATCGACATGGAGTTCTCCTACGACGAATCCTTCGGGGAACCCTCCGATGAGGGCTATGTGCGGCTCCTGGCTGACGCCATGCTCAGCGACCCAACCCTGTTCACCCGCAGTGATGAGGTGGAGGCGGCATGGCGGCTTTACACTCCGCTGCTGGAACTGATTGAAGACAGCCCCTGGCAGCTGCCGGTTCATCCCTACGAATCCCGCACCTGGGGACCTGCCGCCGCGGATGCCCTGCTGGCGAAAGACGGACTGCTCTGGCGACGCCCCTGACAGCGCACGTTCACAGCCCTGTTTATCAGCTCTTATACGTCTCGTTCATCCGTCACCATGTCCCCTCAGCTGACCCTGCAAACCCCTCTGGAACTGGCACCTGCAGAGGTGCCCCACTACCTCGAACAGCTCTGGTCCCCCGAGCAGCAGGGCAGCACCGGCACCGGGGCCAACACCTTCTGCCTGCTGATCTGGCAATCCGCCTGGGCCGAGCAGCAATTGATCCGCAGTGGTCGTCTGTCCGGGCCCGTCACCGGACAGCAATCCGCCCCCTTGATCGCTGCGGGCCGCCAAGCGGTGCTGGATGCCGACCTTCCCCTGAGCACGCCGCCGCTGGATGGGGCTGTGGTGAAGGCGGTGGCTGATTTTGAGGGGCAGGCGAGCGCAGAAGACCTGCGTGGGCAGTACATCGATCCGGCCCTGAGTGCGCTGATGCCTCGGCGCCTGATCACCCTGGCGCCAACGATCGATGCGGCGCAGCCCCTGGAAACACTCGTGGCCGCCTACTGCCCGCTGCCTGAGGAAGGGGGTGGGACCGCGGCCTGCGGTGATGTGGTGGTTCTGCGGGGCGGCCACGCTGCCCTGCGTGAGGGCCTTTCGATTCTCGAACCCCTGCTGCCGGAGTCGATGCCGGCCTGGGTCTGGTGGAACGGCTGCATCGATGAAGCATCGGAGCTGATGCAACGGCTCACCAGCGCACCACGGCGCTTGATCATCGATACCGCTCTGGGGGATCCCCATCAGTGCCTTGAGCTGCTGCGTTGCCGCGTGGAGAGCGGCCAGGCGGTGAACGATCTCAACTGGCTGCGCCTGCGCAGCTGGCGCGAGACCCTCGCCATGGTGTTCGACCCTCCGCAACGGCGTGATGCCTTGAGCCATATCACCCGTCTCGACATTGATGTTGAGGGCCATCACCCTGCCCAGGGGCTGCTGCTGGCCGCCTGGATCGCCGATCGACTGGGCTGGACGCTGCTCTCGACCGCCACGATCGAGAACGGCACCACCGCCCAGTTCAAGCGCTCCGATGGCACGGAGGTGAGCTTCCAATTGATGGCCGTGCCAACAGCCCAGCCCAACGTGCACGCTGGCCAGATGGTGGGGCTGCGGCTGATTGCTGAACCGGAGAACGGGCAAGGCGTGTGCGTGATTCTCTGCGCTGAATCCGGGGGCTGCATGCGTTTAGAAGGGGGAGGCATGGCCAACCTCGAACTGCATGAGGAGGTCGTTCCCGTGCAGCACGACACCCCTGAAATGGATGTGGCCCGCCTGCTGGGCGGCGGTCACGACAGCACCAACCCCTTGCTGGCCGCTGCGGCTCCGCTGGCTGCCAGGCTGCTGGGCTGATTCGCGTCTGAGCCATGGCCGCTGTCATCGCTGCACCAGCCAGTGGCAGCGGCAAAACCCTGTTGAGCCTGGCGCTGTTGAGCTGGGCCCAGCAGAGCGGCCGCCGGATTCAAGCCTTCAAGGTGGGACCGGACTATCTCGATGCCCAGCTGCTCAGCCAAGCCTCGGGTCAAGCCTGTCGCAATCTCGATCTCAATCTCTACGGGGAAACCTGGCTTCGCCAGGCCTTTCACGGTTACGGAGGTGCCTCTGAGCTGACCCTCGTGGAAGGGGTGATGGGGCTCTTTGATGGCATCGGCAGCGGTACAACCGGAAGCACCGCCGACGTGGCCCGCCTGCTGGACCTGCCGGTGGTACTGGTGCTGGATGCCGGCGGTCAAGCGGCCTCCCTCGGCGCCCTCGTGCGCGGATTCTGTGATCACGATCCTCAGCTGCGCATCGCCGGCGTGGTGCTCAACAAAGTCAGCAGCCCCAGGCACCGGGAGCTGCTGGCCGAGGTGCTGGAGCGCATGGAGGTACCGTTGCTGGGCTGCCTGCCGCGCAGCGAAGCCCTGGCCCTGCCGGGCCGTCATCTCGGCTTGGCCCCGTCGCATGAATTGGAGGCCCCCGAGCAGCGACGCCAGGCCTGGGCCGCTCTGGCCAGCCAGCACCTGAACCTGGAACGCCTGGAACCCCTGCTGCAGGCACCCCGCCCCGGGCCGCAGCCCCTGGCCAACATTCCCGTGGAACAGGGACAGCCCCTGCCGGTGGCTCTGGCCAGTGATGCCGCCTTTCACTTCCGCTACCAGGAAACCAGTGAACTGCTGGAGCAGATGGGCATGCCCGTGCTCCATTGGAGCCCCCTGGCCGATGAGGCCATCCCTTCAGAAGCCAAGGGACTGATCCTGCCGGGCGGTTTCCCCGAACAGCACGCCGCCCAGCTCAGCAGGTGCACGCGAAGCCTGAGCTCGCTGCGGGCATTCGTGCAGCAGCGACCGCTCTACGCCGAATGCGGCGGGATGCTGGTGCTCGGAGACCAGCTGACCGACCTTGATGGCACCAGCCACCGCATGGCGGGCCTGCTTCCCTTCACAGCCCAGCGCGGCCCGCTGCAGGTGGGCTATCGCCGCCTGCAGGCGCGGCGAGACAGCCCTGTGGTGGAAAGCGGTCAGCAGCTGGTGGGCCACGAATTTCACCGCTGGGAACTGCACACCAACCGGCCGTCCTCCGACAGGTCAGTGCTGTGGGACATTGAAGGATGGAAAGTCCATCGACATTCGGAAGGATGGGTCGATCAGACGGTTCACGCGAGCTGGGTTCACCTGCACTGGGCCAGCTCTACGACGATCTGCTCCCGATGGCGCGCCGCGCTCGAAGCCGGGGAGAAGCGATCGCCAAGCGCTTCGTCAGCCGCCAGCAACCGCCACGAATCCAACGCTTCGCCGAACGCTGACGCTGGATGATCGAAGGCCGCATTCAGCGGTTAGAGTCCCCCGCCAGTTGCAATCGGCGCGCCCTGGATCTCGGCATCAGCGGCTGAGTTCGCAACCTGAGTGATGGCCAGTGTGGAAGTTCAGGCCGAAGGGCCACCGCTGGCCTTGTCTGAACTGCGGGCCTGGTGCGAGGTCGGGCTGCCGGGCGCGAGGGGACTTCGGGTGACATCCAGTCAGCTCCCGGTCACGGGCGACGACTGGTTCGAAGTGCGCTACTGAGACACGCAGTCGAAAAGATTGGGAAGGAGGGTTCCACACTCCGCCCATCTCGCTACGGCTGAAGCAGGACCTTCGCGCCTGTCGCATGCTCCGCTTCGGATTTGTCCTGTTGATCACCGCGCTGCCCCTGCTCGGCATGGAAGCGATGAGCACGCGACGGGAAACCACAAAGCCTTCTGAAGAGCCCTTCTCGGCGTTGTGAGTTTGGGGATGAATTGGCCTGGCAGCCCTGATCCTGCGCCTCTGAAGGCCCATGGCGGAACCCCGAATCTGGACGGAACTGCTGACCTACGGGCTGGGCGTGGCGTTGTCGCCCATCCACATCGTTTTGCTGCTGTTGCTGCTGCTGGGAGCTCGCCGCTGCGGCGCGGGAGCTTGTTTGTGAGCAGCTGGCTGCTGACCAACGCCCTGGCCTGGCTCTGATCGGCGGCGGAGCCTTGATCGCCCTGGGCGGGCGTGAATGAACAGCCCCCGCCTGAAGCGCCGCCGTGAACCGTTTCGCGGCGATGCCGCTTTCCTTGCTGTTGCTGATCAGCAGCGTCACTGAAGTGATCAGTCCCGACGACCTGTTGCTGTTCGCTACAAATGCCGCTGTGATCCTGGCTGCGCAATTGCCCCTGCAGGAGGAGATTTCCTGCAGCATCGGCTTCAGCACCGCCGCCACTGCCCTGCTGATGGTTCCGTTTCTGGCGGTGTTGATCGGACGCCAGCTCCC
>NZ_JBGKDP010000052.1:0-2174 GCF_042954245.1 Parasynechococcus sp. | reverse complement strand
ACGCGTGATATCCAGGTCAATCAATTAGCAACGCGCATGATTGATTCTGCTGTGAACAAGATCGGTACCTATGGAGTTCGTTATGACATCGATTTGAATCTGCAAGGCCAGGGGGATCACCATCTCGTGATGAGTCACCCTGTGGTGTCAGGCAAGAAGCAATTCACGGCATTTCGTGGTTCTTTGCGCATCGAAACGTCTGAGGGAGTTCAGGAAGTCCATGTTGGTCTTCGCTCAGGTGAAAGTCTTCCCCTCAGCGATCTTCGTTTCAACGCCGGTGAGCACAAGCGGGTGAGGCTGAGCCTGGTGTATCCAGCCGATGCCACCCCTGGGCATCTGTTGAGTGTGGTGCCCGTTCAGCAACTTGCCCTGCTCAATCAACGCCGGCAACAGCAGGCCCTCGCCAAGAGCAAAATTGAGACGGACAAGGGGCGTCGTGTGGGTCCAAAGCTGGCCCCTCCAGCCCCAGTTCAGCCAGCGGCTCAACCAGTTCGCACTCCTGTTCCTCAACCGGTTCCGGCGGTGCTGCCGATGCGCTATCAGGGAGCCATCCGGTCTCAACAGCAGTGGCTGGACCAGTTTCAACTCCGATAAGGTCCGAAGTAGAGGTCGATCGTTTGTCTGGAGACGGAACCAAAGCCAGGAAAATCACCATCACGGTGTCCAGTCAGCTCGTTGATCTGATTGATCAACTCAAGGCGGAGTGGGGAATGCGTGCCCGGGGCACCGTTGTCGAACGACTGATTGAGGAGCTGCTTCCCGATCCAGAGCACTCCACGGATGACTCCACGATTGCTCTGGTGAACGATGGCGTTGACCAGGATGACGCTGATTCGCCTGTGGAGGACGAGACCACCAGCCTCGTTCTCATCACCCGTGTCGATGATCCAACGAACAACAGCCTGTCTGAGACGTTCGACCCGATTGACGCGGCAAGTCCAGCCAGCGGTGGGTCCGGCATTGACCTCCCTGGATTCGTCCGACGTCGAACATCGGAAATCAAAGAGACGCTTCAAGCCAAGTCCAAGCCGGTCCGGGATCCCGTCGACCTGCCCGTCTCAACGGTGTCTGGGGAGGATCTCAGCCAAGCCGGAGCAGCTGCGGAAGCTCATTGGCGCTCGCTCTACGGCCAGGATCCCGGCGAAACAGTTGTTGAAGCAGCGATGGCTTGGTTGTCCAAGGATGTTTGGCCGAGCGTTGATGCGAGCGAGGGAAAACCGTTTACCTGGACCTCAGCCAATCGCTCCCTTCAAGAGCTCTGTCTGAGTTGGGTTGAGCAACCGCCATCGCTTGGCAGGGTCATGGTGATTGCTGGAGCGCTGGAAGACCCCTTCGCAACGGCGTCACTGGCCGAGCGGATGCCCACCATGATTCGCAGATTCGTGAATCGCTTCCGCCGGAGCCGCAAGGTCACATCGTTTGAGACGCTTGAGTCCACGATGACTGTGCATGGTGCTCTGAAGCTGCTTGGTTTATCGACCAAGCCCGGTGCATCCATGACGCTGACATCGATTCGCGATGCTTACAAAAGTCGTGCCTTGGAGGAGCATCCGGACGCCGGTGGCTCCACGGATGGCATGCGTCGCCTCAATGAAGCCTATAAGTTGCTTCGCGAGCTGTACCGCAGCCGCTAATCAGCAATCTCATTTGGGTCTAGTTGCTGGACTCAAGACGGGTCTCATGTAAGGCATCTGTGTCTTGGTCGTGCATGGGCTCTCGCGTCCTCGTCCATTGCTCTGTGGTCGGCCAGTCCGACGGCCTTCTTCTGTCTCAGGCCTCTCAGTCAAGCCGCGTCATGGGTCTTGCGATGAGTCTTGATCAAGGCCCCTGCTAAATCAACTGAATTGTTTTCAGCGAATTTTTATTTGTGGCGATGTTGTCTACGACTGGTCCGTGTGTCGGGGGAGAAATGTGCCTTTTTCAATGATTGAAGGTGGCGGCTTGCTTCCGAGTGGTCTTTAGGCTTGTCCTGGCGCTGTCCAGTCCTGGTTGGCCCCGTTGTGATGTTAGCTATAGCAGTCGTTTTGGGTGTCGCGTACCTGCTTCTTAAGCAGGTACGCAGCGTTTGGACAGGCTGGCTCGGATGGGGTTTGGGTCGATTGCAAAGGACCGCCAACAGGCTGTCGCAGAGAAATTGCTTGAGACTTAATTTTGGTCTAGAACTGCGTCTCGCT
>NZ_JBGKDP010000051.1:0-9240 GCF_042954245.1 Parasynechococcus sp. | reverse complement strand
TCCCGTTGGGTGAGGGTGTATTCCGGCTGTTAGCAGATCTCGGCGAACAGCCGTGATCCCTCGGCGTCGTAGAGCATCCAGGCCGGCAGTTGGCGAGGGCTGCGCCGCAAGCCATCCCGAACCAGGTGCTTGAGGTCTGTCACTGGTGGGTGGAGGTTGACCAGGCTGATGCTCATCGGGCCAGCCGGATGCCAGCCGCCATCCAGCTGCTCGCTGGCGGGAAGAAATTGCGGTAGCTGTCGCGTTCGTGGCCCGGGGGTGTGAGCCAGCTGCTGCCGCGCAGCACCATCTGGGAGCTCATGAATTTGCCGTTGTATTCGCCGATGGCTCCCTCCACCGGGCGAAAGCCGGGATAGGGGCTGTACGCACTGGAGGTCCACTGCCACAGCACCCGGTGGGCGTGCTGCATGGCAGCGCCATGCAGGCCAAGGGCGTTTTCCCATTCCGCTTCGGTGGGGAGCCGGGCACCGCTCCAGCGGGCATAGGCATCCGCTTCGAACCAGCTCAGATGCCGCACCGGTGCCTGGGAGTCGCGGCGGCGGCAGCCCGCCAGGGTGAATTCGTGGTTGTCACCCCGCCAGTAGCGCGGCGCCTGTCACTGCTCCTCCTTCAGGGTCAGGGTCAGCTGAGCCTCAGGGTTATAGACGGGTTCCAGCGGCTGGCGGTTGAAGCCATCTTTTTGGCGCCAGGCCAGCACCGCGCCGATGGCCGGACGGCTGAACAGCCCCCGCTGCGGCCGGGGGTGACGCGCTCCGACGGCGTCGTAATAGGAGTTGAACTGATAGCTCCAGAGCGGGGCGCAGGCCTGATGTCCAGCTGCATGGGGCTGCAGCACGAAGGTGTCGAAGAACCAGTTGGTGTGGCCCAGATGCCATTTGGGTGGGCTGGCATCGGCCATTCCCTGGAGCATCAGGTCTTCCGGTTCCAGAGGTGTGATCAGTGCTTCGCTGCGGCGCCGCACCGCCAGGAGAGTGTCCAGCAGCACGAGCCCGATCCATCCTTCGCGGACCCTAGGGGGTGCAGCAAACCATCGGTACCATCAGCCCATCGATGCGGCTGAATCCCTTGAGCGGTTCCGGCACGGTGCTGATGGAGCGATATCGCCTGGAGGAACGGCTGAGTGGACCCGATCCGCTGCGTGGTTCCTTCTGGAGTGCGGTGGATGTGATGGCCGGCGATTGCCCTGTAGCGCTACGTCAGCTGAACGACTTGGCCAGCCAAGAGCCTTTTCGTCAGCGCTGGGAGGTCTTGCAGACGATCGGGTCGCATCAGTTGCCTCGCTTTGGTCAGTTGCTTGATCTGGAGGATGGTTTGTGGGCCGTTCGCGACTGGATCGAAGGCAGTAGCCTCGCCTCGCTTCAACAGCAACGCGCGCGACGCCAAATGGTTTTCAGCGCTGGCGAAGTGCTGCTGCTGCTGAGGCAGGTCTTACCAGTCTTGGGAGCGCTTCATTCTCACGACCTGGTGCATGGGCATATCAGTCTCCAAAACCTGTGGCGCCGCACCAGTGATGGTTTGCCGGTTGTATTGAAAGGCGAGCTTGTTCCCACTGAAGACGCCGCCAGCTGGATGGATGTACGGGATTTGGCAGTTTCAGCCATGGCCTTGTTGACGGGCCAGCCGTCCAATCTCCCGTCAAGTCTCGAAAGGCTGGGGCTGAATCCCGCGTATCAAGCCGTGCTCGAGCGGTTGCTTACGGCGGATCCGAACCGTCGCTTTCCTGATATTGCCAGTGCCCAGGAGGCCTTGCAGCAGCTAGCGATGCCTGAACACAGCGGTCCAATCGAGAAGCCAATTGCTGCATCGGGACGGTTCACTGCGACGGCTCCCTCCTCAACATCCCCTCGTCAAAAGCGCGCGATGGCTCGCGAGCAGGGAGCGGAGGGTCGCCTCTGGCCTGTGGTGATCGCCTTGGCCCTGTCGGCCTTGGTGAGTTCCGCCATCGGTTGGTTCCTGCTTCCGCGCACCTCCACCGGAGACAGGCCTCCCCGCCCCAGAAGGGATGGGGCCGCAACTGTCGTCAGTCTGCCGCCAGAGGAGTTGGATCAACGCGAGCAGCTGTTCAGCCGCTTGCGGGCGCTGCAGGTGGATCGCAGTTGGTTTGTCGAACTTGTGGATGCCAGCCAGCTCAGCATGGAGTCGCTGGAGAGTGCGCCGCTCCGAAGGCACTGGACCGAGCTGGCAGAGCAATGGCTGGCCCGGATTGGGCAGCTGTCGCCGGCGATCCGTGCCCGATTGGGTCGTCTAAGCGATGGGGACTGGGAGCAGCCGCGGCAGGCGCTGCGGCAGCAGGGTGTTCATCCCAAGGTTGTGGAGCATCTGGTGAGTGCTGGCACCCAGGATCTACTGCCGATGGCCATGCAGGGCCGGAAACCCGCCGACCCCTTTCTTCAGCTTTGGATTTCAGCGGCGATGCAGAGCCTTGATGAGGTCGAAATCGTGCGGCTCAAAGCGCGCCCGCTGGAACCCACCAACACGTCGTTGCGTATCCCTGCCGGTGACGCGCGTTTGGTTCTGGTGGAGGCTCCGGTAGGTGATGCCGTGGCCCTGGGCATCAACGGCACACCGCTGATGCAGATGATGGTGTTCGGTGTTAATGGGCAGGTGGAGGCGGAGCGTGGCCCTCTGCGGGTGGCTCGGATTGCGCCGAAAGCGGGCTTGCCGCTGCAGGTGTTGGTCACCAACCAAGGGGTTTCCTCGGGTCTGTTCACCCTGTCTTGTCGGGCGGAGCCGCTCCCTCAATAGCGCGCCATCGCCGCTTTTACATCTTTTTTAGATTGCTTCTCCTTTTCGGCGGCGCGCTTGTCGTGCAATTTGCGACCTTTGCCCAGCCCGATGGTGAGCTTGATCCAGGACCCCTTGAGATGAATGTTGAGGGGAATCAGCGTCAGGCCTTTCTGATCCACCAAACCGCGCAGCTTGTCGATCTCACTGCGATGGGCCAGCAGTTTGCGGGTGCGCAGCGGGTCGTGGTTGAAGTAGCTGCCGGCATGGGTGTGGGGTGAGATGTGCACGTTGTGCAGCTGCAGCTCTCCATTGCGGATCAGGCAGAAGCCATCGCGCAGGTTGGCTTTGCCGTTACGGATCGATTTCACCTCTGTTCCCACCAGCTCGATGCCTGTTTCGAGGGTTTCGAGGATCTCGTATTGATGCCGGGCCTGACGGTTGTCCGCCAGCATCCGGTTGGCGGCGGCCCTTGCTGCGGCTGCGGCTGTTTTTTTCGCTCCTCCCTTGGGCATGGCTCTGGCTGCGTCTTCCGACCCTATCCAGATCTGGGTACCCTGCCCGCATGGCGATTGTCTCTTCCAGTTCCGGTCGCAAGCCACCACGCCGCCCCGAGGCGTTGGTGGACCCTCAGCTGGCTCCTGAAGAGGTGGTGAGTCGGCCGGAAGACAAGCTGCGGCCCCAGCGCCTGGACGACTACATCGGCCAGAGCGAGCTCAAGCAAGTGCTGGGCATTGCAGTGGAAGCGGCGCTGGGTCGAGAGGATGCCTTGGATCATGTGCTGCTCTATGGCCCGCCGGGTTTGGGCAAAACCACCATGGCCATGGTGTTGGCCGAAGAAATGGGAGTGCAGTGCAAGGTCACCAGTGCACCGGCCTTGGAACGCCCGCGCGACATCGTTGGTCTGTTGGTCAACCTGCAGCCCCGTGATCTGCTGTTCATTGACGAGATTCATCGCCTGAGTCGGGTGGCGGAGGAGCTGCTCTATCCGGCGATGGAAGACCGTCGCCTTGATCTCACCGTAGGCAAGGGCAGCACAGCACGAACCCGTTCTCTCGACCTGCCGCCGTTCACCCTCGTGGGGGCCACCACCCGCGCCGGATCGCTGAGCTCCCCGCTGCGGGACCGGTTCGGCCTGATCCAGCGGTTGGAGTTTTATGGCCAAGACGACCTGGAAGCGATCGTGGAGCGCACCGCCGGGCTGATCGGGGTTACCCTCACGCCGGAGGCTTGCAGCAGAATTGCCGCCTCCTGCCGTGGTACGCCTCGGATTGCCAACCGCCTGCTGCGCCGGGTGCGGGATGTGGCCAGCGTGCGCGGCGGTAGCGGTGGAGCCATTGATCAGGCCCTGGTGGGAGAGGCCCTGAGCCTGCACCGCGTTGATCATCGGGGCCTCGATGCCAGCGATCGGCGCTTGCTAGAGGTGCTGATCGACCACCACGGTGGCGGCCCGGTGGGCCTTGAGACTTTGGCGGCTGCCCTCGGCGATGACCCCGTCACTCTGGAGACCGTGGTGGAGCCGTTTTTGCTGCAGCAGGGGTTGCTGATGCGCACTCCCCGCGGCCGGATGGTCACGGATGCGGCCCGCATTCACTTGGCCGAGGCGGCATGAATCGGTTCCTCGTTCTCTTGCTGAGTCTGGTGCTGGCCCTACCGGTGCAGGCCCTCGACCTACAGGGGCTCTATGAGCAAGCGCTGACGGCCAGCCGTCAGGGGGATTTTGTGGAGGCGCTGCCCATGTGGGACCGCTTTCTGGAGCAGGCCCCAGAGGATGCAGCAGCGCTGAGCAACCGCGGCAATGTGCGTCTGGCCCTGGGCGATGCGTCTGGGGCCATCGAAGATCAGAGCGCCTCGATTGTTCTGGCGCCGGAGGAAAGCGACCCGCATCTGAACCGGGGCACGGCAGAGGAGGCGCTTCAGGACTGGTCCGCGGCAGCGGACGACTATCTCTGGATTCTGGAGCGCGATCCGCAGGATGCCTCAGCTCTCTACAACCTGGCCAATGTGCGCGGCTCGCAAGGGGACTGGCCTGAGGCTCGAGAGCTTTATGGCCAGGCTGCCCTCGCCCGCCCCGGCTTCGCCATGGCCCGCTCCAGCGAGGCTCTGGCGGCCTGGCAAGCGGGAGATCTCGATTGGGCGGAGGCGGAATTGCGCAAACTGATCCGTCGCTATCCCTTGTTCGCCGACGCTCGGGCGGCCCTCAGCGGCCTGCTCTGGCGCGAAGGATCTAGTGGTGAAGCCGAAAGCCACTGGGCCGCGGCGGCCGGGCTGGATCAGCGTTATCGCCAGGTGGACTGGCTGCAGCAGGTGCGCCGCTGGCCACCCCAGCCGACGGCGGATCTGATGGCGTTCCTGGCTTTGGAGGCGTCCTGAGATGACCCAACCGGCGTCCTTCTCCGATCGACTCAGCCGTGAGCTGCCTGAGCTGCTGGATCTGCGCCGGCATCTGCATGCTCACCCTGAACTCAGCGGTGAGGAACATCAGACCGCCGCCCTGGTCGCCGGTGAACTACGTCAGCTGGGTTGGCGGGTCCGTGAGGGAGTTGGCCGCACGGGCGTGGTGGCCGAATTGGGGCCTGATCACGGCCCCACGGTGGGCTTGCGGGTGGACATGGATGCCCTACCAGTGGAGGAGCGTACCGGGCTGAGCTATGCCTCCACCCGGCAGGGTTTGATGCACGCCTGTGGCCACGATTTGCACACCTGCACGGGTCTTGGGGTGGCGCGGTTGCTGGCCCAGGAGCCGGCTTTGGCGGCCCGGGTGCGCTTGCTGTTTCAACCTGCCGAAGAAATGGCCCAGGGGGCGGTGTGGATGCGGGATGCGGGGGCGGTGGAGGGCCTCGATGCGTTGTATGGCGTGCATGTGGTGCCGAATTTGCCGGTGGGCACGGTGGGAATCCGTCGGGGCTGTCTCACGGCGGCGGCCGGTGAGCTGGAGATTCGGGTGCAGGGGGAGGGCGGCCATGGTGCCCGTCCCCATCAGTCGGTGGATGCTGTCTGGCTGGCGGCTCGGGTGATCACAGAGCTTCAGCAGACCATCGCCCGCCGCTTAGATGCGTTGCAGCCGGTGGTGATCAGTTTCGGCAAGGTGGAGGGCGGTCGCGCCTTCAACGTGATTGCCGATCAGGTGCGTTTGCTGGGCACAGTGCGCTGTCTGGATCTACAGCAGCACGCTCAGCTGCCGGCCTGGATTGATCAGACGGTGCAGGGAATCTGTGCCAGTGGAGGGGGTACGGCTGTGGTTAATTACCGCTGCATTGCGCCACCGGTGCACAACGATCCGCAGCTCACGACCTTACTCGAACGCTGTGCGGTGGAGTATCTGGGCCGCGACAAGGTGCTGCCGGTCGAGCAACCCTCCCTGGGGGCGGAAGACTTTGCTGAGCTGCTTCGGGATGTGCCGGGAATGATGGTGCGGCTAGGGGTGGCCGGGCCCGAAGGGTGTGCGCCGCTGCACAACCGAGCTTTTGCGCTCGAGGAAGACGCCCTCGGTGTTGGTATTGCGGTTCTCACGGCCACCCTGCTGGCGTGGATCACGGAGAACACGTCGGCATGAACCAACGTCGTGCGGTAATTTGGGTTGCTCTCGGGGCTCCGTTGCTGATCTTGCTCGCGTTGCTGGCTACAAACCAGCGCCAGGGTAAGGACCGGGTGCAGGTGCTCCCCGCCATATTGGTGGGTTCGGGTCTGATCATCAGCAGCGCTCTCGGTCGGCAGCGTCGTCGCGCCAGGCTGTTGGCCAATCTTCAACGGGCGCGCACCCCTGGCAGCAACCCATGAGCGAGACCGATCCGCAACGTCCTGATCTCGAGGTGGTCCGCCAGGCCATTGCCAGTGGGGATCCGGTACAGGCGATGCCGGCGATCACAAAGCTCCGGCATTGCTCGGACGCTGAGGCTGTGCCGTTGCTGGTGCTGGGCACGGAGCAGAAGCCCTTTCTGGTGCGTTCTTTGAGCTGCAGTGGATTGGGCTACAAGCGCACCGAACAGGGCTGGACTGTGCTGAGTGCGTTGATCACGGCGGACGAAGATCCCAATGTTCGGGCTGAGGCAGCCAATGCCCTGGCCAGCTACGGGGTGGAGCGGGCTTGGCCCTTGCTTCGTTCTGCCTTTGAAGCCGATGCCGCGTGGCTGGTGCGTTGCAGCATTCTGTCCGCCCTGGCGGAACAGCCCGCCATTGATCTGGGTTGGTTGCTGGAGCTCGCGACTATGGCGATTGCCGACGCCGATGGCACGGTGCGGGTGAGTGGGGCTGAAATCCTCAGTCGGATCGTTCGGGAGGGAGGTGCCGACCACATCGCGGTGCAGGCCAGAGGCCTGTTGCAATCGCTTCTACAGGACAGCGATCACCGCGTGGTGGCTGCCGTGCTCAATGGTTTGCAAGCCAGCTGAACGGGCTTTTGAGCAACGCTTGCTAGCGTTCAAACATCACTAGGGGTGTCTGGGTTTCACCATGAACCCAGACTGAGATCACACCCTCCGAACCTGATTCCGGGTCATGCCGGCGCAGGGAAGTGCTTGAGCGTGATCTACGGCCAAACGTCGACCCCTGGGCTGTCCGTCGCACCTCAGATCATGCGCGCTTCCTGGGTTGAGTCCCGCAAGGGTCAGGCCAACGTCTCTCAGATGCACTACGCCCGTCAGGGTGTGGTGACCGAAGAAATGGCCCATGTGGCCAAGCGGGAGAACCTGCCCGAGTCGCTAGTGATGGAAGAAGTAGCCCGGGGACGGATGATCATCCCGGCTAACATCAATCACACCAATCTGGAGCCGATGGCGATCGGCATTGCCAGCAAGTGCAAGGTGAACGCCAACATCGGTGCTTCTCCGAATGCGTCCGATGCCGCCGAGGAGGTGAAAAAGCTCAAGCTGGCGGTGAAGTATGGCGCCGACACCGTGATGGATCTCTCCACCGGCGGCGTCAACCTCGACGAGGTGCGCACCGCGATCATTGGTGCATCCCCGGTGCCCATCGGCACCGTGCCCGTTTATCAGGCGCTCGAGAGCGTCCACGGCTCAATCGAGAAGCTGGACGAGGACAACTTCCTCCACATCATTGAGAAGCACTGCCAGCAGGGCGTTGATTACCAGACCATCCACGCGGGTCTGTTGATCGAACACCTGCCCAAGGTGAAGGGCCGTATCACCGGCATTGTCAGCCGCGGCGGTGGCATCCTAGCCCAATGGATGCTGTACCACCACCGTCAGAACCCGCTCTACACGCGATTTGACGACATCTGCGAGATCTTCAAGCGCTACGACTGCACCTTCTCCCTTGGTGACTCGCTGCGCCCCGGTTGTCAGCACGACGCGTCCGACGCCGCTCAACTAGCCGAATTGCACACCCTTGGTGAACTGACTCGTCGCGCCTGGAAGCACGACGTGCAAGTGATGGTGGAAGGGCCCGGCCACGTGCCGTTGGACCAGATCGAGTTCAACGTGAAAAAGCAGATGGAGGAGTGCAGTGAAGCGCCCTTCTATGTGCTTGGTCCTCTGGTGACCGATATTGCCCCGGGCTATGACCACATCACTTCCGCAATCGGCGCGGCCATGGCTGGTTGGCATGGCACGGCGATGCTTTGTTATGTGACTCCAAAGGAGCACCTAGGTCTACCCAACGCTGAGGATGTGCGAGAGGGCTTGATCGCTTACAAGATCGCCGCCCATGCGGCAGATATCGCTCGCCACCGCCCCGGCGCCCGTGACCGTGACGACGAGCTCAGCCGGGCCCGATATGCCTTCGACTGGAATAAGCAGTTTGAGCTGTCTCTGGATCCTGAGAGGGCCAAGGAGTTTCATGATGAAACCCTGCCAGCAGACATCTACAAGCAGGCTGAGTTTTGCTCGATGTGTGGGCCAAAGCACTGTCCAATGCAAACCAAGATTACTGATGAAGATATAACTGAACTAGAAAAAGCACTCGAATCAACTTCTGTAGGTTTATGAAGATATTAGTGGCCGTGTTTGTAGTTTCAATTGGCAACTACTTTATCCTTAGATCATAGCAATCTGAATCACTTTGATATTCGGGAGCTGATTTTAATTTTAAAGTCAAACGTATTTATATTCGGAGTCTTGTTGGATCTAGTAGGGAGCTTTTTGATGAGCTAAAGGGAGGAGTAGGCCTACCAACTATCTGTATGCATTCAACATATACTTGATTCTCTAGATTTTATTTGGATCTCTTGTTGGTTTTCTAAATGACAACAAACTTTCAATGATTCAGATTCTTGGCATTGGGATTGCTGCATTCGCTGTGGCGCTATTAACCAATAGCAAATATTAATTGTATTTTATTCTTTGCGCTTATTCTTCAGGCCATGGTTTTACTTTATGGGGTTGATCACATCTATTTTATTGCACTGGCATGCATTATTCCACAAAGCCTTTTATATAAGATAATTTCTTGTGTTTTTCTGCAAATTGATTAACATACTTCTTAGGGAATTAATAAAAAATTATTACCATCATTTTGGGTAATTAATGATTGCCTGACTTCAATTAAGTTTTTATTTTT
>NZ_JBGKDP010000050.1:0-15939 GCF_042954245.1 Parasynechococcus sp. | reverse complement strand
TGAAGCCTGGGCACCACGAGCAAAGCCACCCCCTGCAAAGCCCCCACCGGCCGGTCCACCGAAACGGCCCAAGAGGTCGTTGATGAAATCGTCGAAATTGCCGTAGCGACCGAAGTCGACATCCATCCCGGGTGCGGCTCCCCCGCCCATGCCGCCGGCCTGATTCCAGTACTGGCCAAATTGCTCATAGCGACGCCGTTTCTCGGGATCGGAGAGCACTTCGTAGGCCTCACTGATTTCCTTAAACCGCGCTTCAGCCTGGGCATCACCGGGGTTGACGTCAGGGTGGTATTGGCGCGCCAGGCTGCGAAAGGCTTTCTTGATGGCATTGGCATCGGTGCTGCGATCGACACCGAGCACCTGGAAATAGTCCTTGTATCCGCTGCCTGCCATACCTATCCAGTGGTGAACCCAGTCTCACCGCAACAGGGCTTGCGTTGTTGCTTCCGCATGGAGGGAAGCCCGAACGCCTTAATGCGACCTAGCTTCAGGCGAACCGCTGCATCAGCATGAGGAGCATGGCTTCATCCCTGCTGGCAACCGTGCTGGTCGCAGCTGGCGGAGCTGTTGGTGGCCCACCGGTGTCGGCCGATCCCTGGACCAGCACGATCGGAGAGCCCCTGCGCAACTCCAGCCCCCAAGCCCTTGAACTGACGCAGCATCTGAAGGCGATGGGAGCCAAGTTTTACGGCGCTTGGACCTGCCCGGCCTGCTTCAAGCAGATGAATCTTTTCGGCAAACAGGCCGGAGCGGACGTGACCTACGTGGAGTGCCGCAAGCCGATGCAGCTGGCGCAACAAGCCGAAGCCTGTAGCACCGCAGAGATCCGGGCCTACCCCACCTGGGTTCTCCCCGATGGACGCCGAAGAATTGGGGTTCAGTCCCTGGAAGCCCTGAGCCGCTGGAGTGGTTTGAACTGAGATGGCACTGATTCACGGTCTGCATCAGCGCAACATCCGAGGCGACCTTCTCGGAGGATTGACGGCAGCCGTGGTCGCGCTGCCCCTTGCCCTGGCCTTCGGCAATGCCGCCCTGGGGCCAGGCGGCGCCATTTACGGCCTGTATGGCGCCATCGTCACCGGATTCCTGGCGGCCCTGCTCGGGGGAACTCCCGCTCAGGTGAGCGGACCCACAGGACCGATGAGCGTCACCGTGGCGGGGATCGTCTCGAGCCTGGCCGCCATCGGCATCAGTCGTGATCTCAATGCTGGCGAGATGCTGCCGTTGGTGATGGCCGCTGTGGTGATCGGTGGTGCGTTCGAAACCCTACTTGGGGTGCTGCGGCTGGGGCGCTTCATCACCCTGGTGCCTTACTCGGTGGTCTCCGGCTTCATGTCGGGGATCGGTTTCATCATCCTGGTGCTGCAACTTGGGCCCTTCATCGGGGTGAGCACCCAGGGCGGCGTGGTTGCGTCCCTGAGTTCGCTGATCGAGGCACCTAGCTGGAACCCAGCCGCGCTCGCCGTTGGATTGATGACACTCGCCCTGGTGTTTCTGACTCCTTTGCGCATCCGTCAGTGGGTTCCAACGCCTCTGCTGGCGCTGCTGATCGTGACGCCGTTGTCGCTGGTGCTGTTCAACGACAATCGGCTGCTGGAGCTGGGCCTTGAGCCCATCGCACGGATCGGTGCAATCCCGGAAGGTGGCTTGCAACTGGTGGTTCCCGATTTCAGCCAGTACCTGCCGGAGCTGGTGAAAGCCGGAATGGTTCTCGCCCTGCTCGGGGCCATCGACTCGTTGCTCACCTCCCTGGTGGCCGACAACATCACCCAGACCCACCACGACTCCAACCGTGAGCTGATCGGCCAGGGCATCGCCAACACCACGGCCGGGTTTCTCTCGGGCCTTCCCGGTGCCGGAGCCACGATGCGAACGGTGATCAATATTAAATCCGGTGGTCAGACGCCCTGGTCGGGCATGACCCATTCCCTGGTGCTGCTGCTCGTGCTGCTGGGGGCAGGCCCCCTAGCAGCACAGATCCCCACGGCGCTGCTAGCGGGAATCCTGATCAAAGTCGGCCTCGACATCATCGACTGGGGGTTTCTGCTTCGCGCCCATCGCCTGTCGGCGAAAACGGCCGTGCTGATGTATGCCGTGTTGTTGATGACAGTGTTCTGGGACCTGATCTGGGGCGTTTTGGTGGGGATGTTCGTGGCCAACTTGTTGACCGTTGATGCGATCACGCGGTCTCAACTGGAGGGAATGGAAGAGGACAATCGTTCCGATGCCACGGATGCACTGCACGCCAGTCTTTCCCCGGAGGAGGAAGCCTTGATCCTGCGCTGCGGCAAGGCCTTGATGCTGTTCCGTCTGCGCGGCCCTTTGAGTTTTGGCGCCGCCAAAGGAATCAGTGCCCGGATGGGGTTGATCCAGAGCTACAGGGTTCTGATCCTTGACCTCACCGACGTCTCCCGCATTGGGGTTACCGCAACCCTGGCGATTGAACGCATGGTGGAGGAAGCACGATCAGCGGACCGCACCCTGTTCATCGCAGGAGCCAACCAGACCCTCGAACAACGGCTGCGGCAATTCGGTGTGGAGGGTGTGCTTCGGCCATCCAGGCTGGAGGCCTTGCAGGAGGCGGCTCAGCTGATCTGACTGACGTCCACACCACAAGAATGCATCCGCACGTCTTCAGGGCGTGCCAACTCCCCTTCCAACGCCTTCACTTCGGCCCGGGCCAGCAGTTCGAGGCGCTCGACGATCAGCTCCCGCGGATAGCGCTGCTCACACAGCACCCAATACAAGCCGAAGTGGCGCGCTTCACTCGCCAAGAGATCGCTGTAAAGCTCCCTTAACTGAGGATCCGGGCTGTGCTCCGCCAGCAGGGCCATGCGCTCATGGCTGCGGGCTTCGATCAGACCAGCTACCAGGAAAGAGTCGAGCATTCTCTGCGGCTCACCTTTACGGATCTGCCGGGCAAGATCAGCGCCATAGCCCGGGGAAGGCAGCGGTTCCAGGTAGCACCCCCGCGCCTTGATCAGAGCCAGAACTTGCTCGAAGTGCTCCAGCTCTTCCCGCACCAGAGGGCTGAGGGCTTCACCCAGACCCGGTTCGCAGAGATAGCGGAACATCATCTGAACCGCAGCCCCGGCAGCCTTGCGTTCGCAGTGGGCGTGATCGATCAACACCTCCATCGGCCGAGTGTTGGCCTGCTCTACCCAGCTCCAACTGGTGGGCGCAGTCAACCAGCGGATCGACGCCACCGTCTTCGAGGGCACTATTTTCGAAGGAACTGTTTTTGATGGAACAGTTTTTGATGGAACAGTGGTGGTCATGCGTTCCGGCGCAGGTGGCTGAGCAATCCGCTCAAGGCAAGGCTGTAACTGGCTGGTCCGAACCCACAGATCACACCCACAGCGCGCTCAGCCAGAAATGAGTGATGGCGGAACTTTTCCCGGGCATGGGTGTTGCTGAGGTGCAATTCCACGTAGGGGATCGCGACGCCAGCAAGGGCATCACGGATGGCGATGGACGTGTGGGTGTAGGCCCCGGCATTGATTAAGATCCCATCGCATCGGCCCATGCCCTGGTGAATCCGATCCACCAGGGCACCTTCGAAATTGCTCTGAAAGCAATCCAGCTGCACAGATTCTTGCTCCGCCTCCCGGGTCAGCGCCGCTTCGATGTCCACCAGAGAGGAATGCCCATAGATCCCAGGCTCACGCTGGCCCAACAGGTTCAGATTCGGACCGTTCAGCAGCAGAACGTGCATGGCTGGAGATCGCTTCAGCTCGGCAGATCGTATCGAGATCGTGGGGGAGGACACACCGACTGGTAGGTTGTTGCAGTGTGGTTCGGGTCGGTGCCCGAGTGGTTAATGGGGGCGGACTGTAAATCCGCTGGCTCTGCCTACGTTGGTTCAAATCCAACCCGGCCCATCCTCCACATGCCCTTGTAGCTCAGCGGTAGAGCACTCCCTTGGTAAGGGAGAGGTCTCGAGTTCAAGTCTCGACAAGGGCTTTCTTCCTCCCCTCGGCACCAGGTGAGAGGGGTTACGACCCCAGAACAGCCGCCGATTGCGGTCCAACACCTCGGCTGTCGACAGTTCCCAGCGTCCAAACACAGGAACGTCCCGGCTCAATGGTTAGGGGCACGTGGTTGGAGCGACTGCGGTTGATCACGACCCGCAGGCCATCCGCAACGCCCTCCAGCACGTCCGCCCCTTGGGCTGACCAGCGCAGACCCTCCCTGCGCAAGACCCCATGGGCACAGCGGAGTTCTGCGAGGGACTGAATGAAAGAGCGCAGATCAGCGGGCCAGGGGATATCCCAGGGATAGGCCTCACGGCAGGCCGGTCCAGGACCGCTGGAGGGGCCCGGTTCAGGGCCACCGGCCAGAGCAGCTTCGGTCCCGTAGTAAACGCAGGGCGCTCCCAGGTGGAGGAAGAGCAGCAGCAGGGCCAACTTCAGGGCCGCCACATCGTTGTTGAGGCTGTGAAGTGCACGGGGCACGTCGTGGCTGTCGAGCAGATTCATCTGGGCCCAGTTCACCACCTCCCGGTAGGAACGCGTTATTGTCGTCCAGATGGTTAACAACGCCTGTCCATCCAGGGGGTCGAGGGGGTATTCGGAATTGCGGTAGTCCCGCCGCAACGCTTCACCGGCGGCCCAGCAAATGCTGCTCCAACCAAGCCGGTAATTCATCACGCCATCGAAGTGGTCGCCCTGCAGCCAGGTAGTCGCATCACCCCACACCTCTCCAACAATCCAGGCCTCCGGGTTGGTGGACCGCACCATCTGCCGAAACTCCACCCAGAAGTCGGCCGGGACCTCGGCAGGGACGTCGAGACGCCAGCCATCAATCCCCTGTTCGAGCCAGTGACGGCCAACCGCCAGCAGGTGCTCCCGAACACCTGGATTGGCATGGTTGAACTTGGGCAGATCAGGCAAGGTCCACCAGCCGTCGTAGCCACAGTCCTCCCCTGGGGCGGGATAGGGCTGCAGTGGCCAACGGTACACATGGAACCAATCCCGGTACGGCGAATCCATACCGTTCTCCACCACGTGATGAAAAGCCCAAAAGCCGCGGCCGCAGTGGTTGAACACCCCATCCAGAATCACCCTCATGCCGCGCTGATGCACGGCGTCGATCAGGTCCCTGAGTGCTGCATTGCCCCCCAGCAGGGGATCCACCTCGAAGTAGTCGTAGACGTGATAGCGATGGTTAGCGGCTGAACTGAAGATCGGCGTGAAATAGAGGCAGGTGATGCCCATGGCTTGGAGCCCATCGAGAGCATCGATGACGCCGTAGAGATCCCCGCCCTGGAATCCCTCCTCGAGAGGGTCAGCCCCCCATGGCTTCAGGGCGAGATGGCGCTGCGCATCGACCCTCCCACTGCGGCGAAAACGGTCGGGAAAGATCTGATAGAGCACCGCATCCGCCACCCAGGCGGGGGGATCGTGAAACGGAGTGATCGCTGCCAAACCTTTGCAGTCAGCCATCTCCTGGCTAGCAGGAGAGAAAGACATTGGCCATGGCGGAACAGCCTCTTCTTCTGGCCCTCGATCAGGGCACCAGCAGTTCCAGAGCCGCGCTGTTCAGCAGCTCAGGGGATCTAGTGGTCAGCGCCAGTGCACCGCTGCCGATTTCCTACCCCGCCGATGGATGGGTGGAACAGGACCCGATGGCGATCTGGACCAGCCAGCGGCAAGCCCTGGTGCAGCTCGATTCGAAGCTCAGCGAAGGGCAGCGCAAGGCAGTCGTGAGCTGCGGCATCACCAACCAACGGGAAACCACCGTGCTCTGGCGCCGCAGCAATGGCCTCCCCTGCGGACCGGCCCTCGTCTGGCAGGACGGCCGCACCGTCGCCATCTGCGAGGCCTGGAAGCAGCAAGGACTGGAGCAGGAGTGGTGCCGGCGCACGGGCTTGCTGCTCGACCCCTATTTCAGTGCCAGCAAGATCCGCTGGATGCTCGATCACTACGGAGACGCCCAGGCTGCCGCGGCCAGCGATGACCTCTGTTTCGGCACGGTGGAAAGCTGGCTGCTCTGGCAACTCACCGACGGCCAGCGCCACGGCAGTGACATGAGCAATGCCAGCCGAACGCTGCTGATGGACCTGGAGCAGCAGCACTGGGTGGATAACTTCCGAGAGCCCACAGGGCTCCCCGCCAACGCTCTGCCCGAACTGCTGCCCTGCCGCGGAGAGTTCGGGTGTATGGCTTCGAACCTTCCCTTTGCAGGCTTGCCGATCCAGGCGATGCTCGGCGACCAACAGGCCGCCACCCTGGGCCAGCTCTGTCTGCATCCCGAAGAAGGCAAGTGCACTTACGGCACGGGGGCTTTTCTCGTGATCAACACCGGCGATGTCGTCCGCCGCTCAGATGCAGGGCTGCTCAGCACCCTCGGCTGGACGGATGCCGCCGGAACACCCAGCTTTTGCCTTGAGGGAAGTCTGTTCAACGCCGGCACCGTCATCCAATGGCTGCGGGATGGGCTGCAGATCATTGATCAGGCCCCCCAGGTGAACGAACTGGCGCGTTCGGTGCCGGATTCAGGAGGGGTGATGCTCGTGCCCGCCTTCACCGGCTGGGGAACACCGCACTGGGATCCCCAGGCACGCGGTGTTCTGGTGGGCCTGACCCGTGACAGCGGACGCGGTCACATCGCCCGCGCAGCGCTGGAGGGAATCGCCCTGTCGGTGGCGACCTTGGTGGAGCTTGCCGAGCAGGCCCTCGGCACCGGCCTGGGTGAACTGGTAGTGGATGGTGGTGCCGCAGCCTCCGACCCTCTGCTGCAGGCGCAGGCGGATTGCACCGGTCTGACGGTGCGGCGTCCCGCCAGCCTCGAGAGCACCGCCCGGGGAGTGGCGCTGTTCGCAGGCCTCCAGGCTGGGGTGATCAGCGACCTGGAGCAGCTCGCGACCGTACAGAGGGACGGCGCGCAACTGTTCCACCCGCAGATGGATGCATCCCAGCGCAACCGCTGGCGCGCGCACTGGCAGGACGCCGTCTGCAGAAGCCTAGGGTGGCATGGCTGATCATCAGGTAGACCTGCTGGTCATCGGCGCAGGTGCCAGCGGTGCCAGCGTGGCCTATGAGGCAACACGACGGGGGCTGAGCGTGGCCCTGCTCGAGGCCGGAGACATCGGCGGTGGCACAAGTTGCCGCAGCACGAAGCTGCTCCATGGCGGAGTCCGCTACCTGGAGCTGGCCTTTAAAACTTTGGACCTGGCCCAACTGAGGCTGGTGCGGGAAGCCCTGCTCGAGCGGAGCCACTGGTTGGCCCAGGCACCGTTCCTGGCCCAACGACTCGAACTGGCCCTGCCCACACAACAGCTCTGGGAACAGGCCTACTACCGACTTGGGCTAGGGATGTATGACGCCCTGGCTGGTCAGCGGAGCATCGGCCACAGTCGACTGCTGTCCCAGCAGCAGATGCGTCAGGCCCTGCCTCTGCTGAAGGCATGTCAAGGCGGCGTGGCCTACAGCGACGGGCAATTCGACGATGCACGCCTCAACCTGCTGTTGGCTCTCAGTGCCGAGCAACGAGGGGCAACCCTGCGCACCCGTTGCCGGGTGGTGGAGCTGGACACCGACGGCACGGGCCAGCTCAAGGCCGCCATCAGTGAATCCGCCACGGGCCAACGGGAACGCTGGTGCGCCTCAGCGTTTGTGAATGCCACGGGCATACGGGCGGATGAGATCCGCCGTCTGGCGGAGGCTGATGCCCCGCCACGGATGCTGACCAGCCGTGGGGCACACATCGTGCTGGAGCAGGACCTCTGCCCAGAGAACCTGGGGCTTCTGGTGCCGTCCACCACGGATGGACGCGTGCTGTTCATGCTCCCCTTCCACGGCCGCACCCTGGTGGGGACGACGGACGAAGCCTGCACCAAGGAAAGTGCCACATCCCCCTCTGAGGAAGAGGAGACCTACCTGCTCAACTACGTGCGTGACTGGTTTCCCCAGCTCCAGCATCCGAAGGTGAGCAGCCGATGGGCGGGGGGACGCCCGCTGCTGAAGCCAGCAGACCAGGGCATGGACAGCAGCCGTGTGGTGCGGGAGCACGAGGTGGAAACTCTGACCTGCGGCCTGGTGAGCGTGATGGGGGGCAAGTGGACCACCTGCCGACCGATGGCTGAGGACACCCTGACCGCGGTGGAACGCCAGCTTGGAAAAGCGCTGCCCACCCCTGAAGCAATGCCACTGCGGGGTGCAGCGGAGTCGTTAGAGGCCACCCAGGACGGGCTCCGCCGCCAGAAACACCAACTCGAAGCCCTGCTTCCCGACAGCGCCCTCAAAGCCGCACAAGTCGCCCATCTACAACGCACCTATGGCTTGGAGGCCGTGGCCTTGATCGAACCCGCAGAGCCCAGCCGACGCGAGCCCCTCAGCCCGGTGATCCCGCTCTGCGGCGCAGAACTGGACCATTCAATTCAGCGAGAACATGCACGAAGCAGCAGCGATGTGCTGGCCCGCCGCTGCCGTCTGGCTATGGTGGATTTGAACGAGGCCGAACGACTCCGGCCCCAGGTGGAAGAGCTGCTGGATCAGGCGGGCGTGGCAGCGTGCTCCACCTCTCCGATCAACCACCAGTTGAATCCATAGGGCGGAAGGTTCACGAACCACTCCGCTGCGGCGGGCGGGAACTCACAGCCCCACATCACCTCACGGGTGCGCTCGCCGGTCCACTCCGACAGATCCAAACTGAGTGACGCTCCCGCTGCGGTGACATTGGCGGCCACGAGCATCGTCATCGCCTCGGTGCAGCGGAGATACACCAGCACTCCGGGGTGGGGGCTGTGCAACAACCGGAAGCTTCCATGCCGCAGTGCTGGCAGCAGCCGGCGGCAGGTAAGCATGCGCCGGTGCCAATTCAGGAGCGACCCCGGCAGCTGCTTCTGCACCTCCACATTCACAACGCGGTAGTCGTAGCCGGGAGCGGTGATCGGTGGCAGCACCAACAGCGGATCGGGGGCAGTGGAGAAGCCACCGTTGCGGGCCGGCGTCCAGGCCATCGGCGTGCGGTTGGGATCACGGTCCCGCAGACCGGGCCAGTCGCCCATACCCAGTTCATCGCCGTAATACAGGCAGGGCATCCCCGGAAGGCTGTAGAGGAGCCCATGCAGCAACCGGTTGGAGCGTGGATCGCCGTTGAGAAGAGGAGCCAGGCGTCGGTTAATGCCCCAATTCAACCAGTGCCCCTGCCCCTGTGGCAGGCCCACCCGGATGGTCTGAATCACCTCATCGCTGATGAGATGACCATCCCCTAACCAGAGTTCATCGTGATTGCGCAGGGGCAGGGCCCAGCGGAGACCACGCACTGCCTGCTCGGCTTGCATCAGACACTCCCCGAGCTGTTGGGTGCGGCCACTGGCAATGGCCGCGAACAGATGGGCGGTGAGCACGAAGTTGAACGCTCCATGCAATTCGTCATCCGCCAGGTAAGGAGCGGCCTCCTCCACCGGCTGAATCGCCTCTCCCAGCAAGAGCACATCACGACCATGGGCATCCACCCGCTCCCGCAATCGCTTGAGGAAGGCGTGGGTCTCCGGCAATCCCTCGCAGCGGGTGCCCTCTGACTCGAACAGGAACGGAACCGCATCCAAACGGAACCCGTCGACACCGCGATCCAGCCAAAAGTCGACCACCTCCAGCATCGTGTCCTGCACCCAAGGGTTCTCGTAATTGAGATCAGGCTGATGACGCAGGAAACGGTGCAGGTAGTACTGCTCGGCAACCGGATCCCACTCCCAGTTCGAAGCCTCGAAGTGTCGGAACAGAACCGGTGCCTCGGCGTAGCGCTTGGGGTCGTCGCTCCAGACGTAAACATCCCGTTCAGGACTGCCCTTGGGAGCCCAGCGGGCCCGCTGGAACCAGGGATGCAAGTCACTGGTGTGGTTCAGCACAAAGTCCAAAATCACGCGCATCCCCTGGCTGTGGGCCGCCGTGAGGAACCGATGAAAGGAGGAGAGAGCCCCCAGATCCGGATGGATTCCGGTGAAGTCAGTGATGTCGTAGCCCCCGTCCCGCAGGGGGGAGGGATAAATCGGGGTCAACCAGAGGGTGTTGACCCCCAGCCAACGCAGATAGGGCAACCGCGCCGCAAGCCCCTTGAAATCACCAGTGCCATCGCCATTCCCATCGGAATAGCTGCGAACGATCAACTGATAGATGACCGTCCCTGACCACCACGGAAGCGCTGGGGTCATCCCCCGGTTGCAGATTCACCACTGCTAGACCCGACTGGCCTGATCGTCAGCCCCGTGGCCCTCACCCAAACGCAACTGAGCCGGATGCAGGAGCTCGTGGGGGCTGGGCTGACCCGTCCCCTGGCCTGGCGCCGAGAGCAATTGCAACGGCTCTCCGCCCTGATAGAAGAGCACGAATCGGAGGTGCTCGAGGCCCTCGCCACCGACCTTGGCAAACCATCCACCGAAGCCTTTTTTGAGCTGGTGGCCCTGCGACAGGAGCTCAAGCTCACCGGCCGGCAGCTGGAGCGGTGGATGCGCCCGCGCCGCGTGGCTGTCCCCCTCTCACTGCGCCCCGGCCAGGCCAAGGTTGTACCGGAACCACTGGGGTGCGTTCTGGTGATCGGACCTTGGAACTATCCCTTTGCACTGATGCTGCGGCCCTTGATTAGTGCCCTGGCTGCTGGCAACACTGCCGTGCTCAAGCCCTCGGAACATGCCAGGGGCATCTCGGATCTGATCGCACGGCTGATCCCTCAGCACTTTGAGCCTGAGGTAGTGCAGGTGGTCCAGGGAGATGGAGCCATGGCAGCCGACCTGGTTGCCATGCCCTTCGACCACATCTTTTTCACCGGTGGCGGCAGCGTCGGTCGGAAGGTGCTGGAGGGAGCTGCTGCACACCTCACGCCGGTGACCCTGGAACTAGGGGGCAAGAGCCCCGCCATCGTTCTTGAAGGGACCGACCTCACGGTGGGGGCACGTCGTTTGATCTGGGGCAAAGGGATCAATGCAGGACAGACCTGCATCGCTCCAGACCATCTGCTGGTGCCACCCGCACTGCGTTCACCGCTGCTGAAGGCGATGGAGGAGGCCCGAACAGAGATGTATGGCGCCGATCCCCTCAACTCGAATCAGCTGGGGCAAATCATCAATGAACGCCAGTTCAATCAGCTGGAGCTGCTGCTGGAGTCCGCCAGAGCGGATGGTCGCATCCTGATCGGAGGCGAAATCAGCCGTAAGCAGCGGCGCATCGCCCCCACCGTGATTCGCGTGGCTGACCGCAATGATCCACTGATGGCCGAGGAACTGTTCGGCCCTCTCCTGCCGGTGCTGGTGCTCGAGGACCTCACCACAACCCTTCAGGAGATCCGCCAAGGGCCCAAACCGTTGGCGCTGTACCTGTTCGGCGGTGATGAGGCCCAGCAACAGCAGGTGCTCACCACCACCAGCTCGGGCGGGGTCTGCCTGAACGATGTGATGATGCAGGCCGGGGTGCCACAACTGCCCTTCGGCGGCGTCGGCGCCAGCGGGATGGGCAGTTACCACGGCCAAAGCGGCTTCGACACGTTCAGCCACCACAAGGCGGTGCTCAAGCGCCCCTTCCGGTTTGATTTCAAGCTGCGCTACCCGCCCTACAAGGTGGATCTCAACCTGCTGAGGCGGCTGGCGGGATAACGCGCGGGGACAGCCCCCAAATCCCTTCTGCAGCAGTTGCTCTGGGGGGCTGGCGCTTTACCTCAGGCACCGTATCTTGCGGAGATCTGCCGGAGACGAATGCGCCGTACCGCTCTTGCCGCCCTGCTGCTGACGGCTTGGTTCCCCCTGTCAGCCAGGGCTGCCTCGGTGACGGTGCGATCCGGTGAGACGCTTTCGGATATCGCTGGCCGCTACGGGGTGACCGTCGGCACCCTGATGCGGATGAATGGGATCCGCAACCCAGACCTTGTTGAAGCCGGACGCCGCTTGCAGGTGCCAGGCCCCACCGTGACGGCAGGCTCAGGCCGCCATCGCGTCAACAGCGGTGAGACCCTCAGCAGCATTGCCAGCCAATACCAGGTCCGCAGTCGCGACCTCATGGCCCTCAACAACATCCGCAATGCCAATCACATCGAGATCGGCCAGACCCTGCGACTCCCCAGCAATGCCGTGATGCCCCGTCCGGCCTTCAAGCCAGTGGCTGTGACCCCAATTCCAGGAGCCACGGAACACACGGTTGCCAAAGGACAGACCCTCACGCAGATCGCCAAGGCCTACAAGCTGCCGGTGGCCAGCCTGATCAGCATCAACCAGCTGAGCGACCCCAATAAAGTGGAAGTGGGCACGCGCCTGTATCTGACGGATCCCTCCTTCCAAACACCCATCACCGCCCAATCGCAGCCGTCCAAAACAGAACCGGTGGCCACCGCCAGCACAGCAGTTATGACGGTGAAGCCAACGGTTCAAGCCAAGGCCAAGCCCGTCCAAACCAAGCCTGTACAAACAAAACCGGTTCAGGCCAAAAAACCGGTGGTCACGGCCAAGCCGGTCGAGGCCGCCAATCCCCAGCAGACCTTGGCCAAGTCGGCTGACTGGCGCACCTATGGACCCCTCCAGGTGGACTGGGGCAACTGGCAAGCTATGGGTGGCAGTCAGGTGGTGCCCACCATCAATGCCCAGGGACAGGCTCTTTACCTGGCTGTGAACTGTTCCGCCAGGAAGATCAATGCCACCGGTGCCGATGGGAGCTGGAAAACCTGGGAGGCGCCGAAGAACCGCTTCGAAAAAGACCTGGTGAAGGACCGTTGTCAGGCCAAGGCCTGATCTGAATTAGGCGGCGTAGTCGAGCGGCCAGGGGGAATCCAGGAATCTCCGGGCGCTCTCGCGGAGATAAAGCCGCTGCGCACCGTCGTTGCTTTCCTGGATCAGCTCCTCCTGCACGAGCCGACGGGCCAACCAGGTCCAGCGGTCGTGGCGTCCGGGTTCATGCAGGGCCAGGTGCTCTCCAAGGCGACGCATCTCCATGCCGTCCTGCTCAGCCAAATGGGCCAGGAGCGTTTCGACTTGGGCTGACCAGTCGCGTCGTTTGGGGGACTCCAGGCAGCGATCGCAACGACCACAGGGACCCACCAAGTCGCCGACCGCCAGCTGTGGCGCATGGTCCAAGCGGCGACGGTCCTCCAGGGCGTCGCTGCCCCGGGCCGAAGCCTGCATGGCCCAGCTTGCCGGCTTCGGCCCGATTCCTGCAGATAGCCCTCAGGCGTGGCCGGCAGATCGAGATGAAGCACAAGGCCCACATCGTCACGGTCAACGCCCATGCCGAAGACCACCGTGGCCACAAGGACGGGCCGCTCGTGCTCGAGAAACAGCTTCAGGGCCTGCTGGCGGGTCTCCGGATCCAAGCCGGCGTGATAGGGCATTGCTGCAACCCCTTGGTTACTGAGACGTTCCGCCCACTGCTCCACGGAACGACGGGTGCGGGCATAGATCAGCGCAGCGCCATGGGACATCTCCAGTGCCTCCAACACCTGCGGCATGGGATCCCTGGGGCGCCGCTGCATCGTGTAGTGGAGGTTGTCTCGGCGGGCCGAACTCACCTGCACGAGCGGGCGACGCAGATCCAGCAGGCGAATGATGTCGGCCCGCACCCGTGGGGCTGCCGTAGCGCTGAGAGCCAGCATTGGCACTCCCGGGCAGAGGCTGCGGATCTGACCGAGGCGGCGGTAATCGGGGCGGAAGTCATGCCCCCAGGCACTGATGCAATGGGCTTCATCCACCGCCAGGGCCACCAGTCGCCCCTCCGTTGCAGACGTTCCAGCATCAGCCGGGTCTGCTCACCCTGGAGTCGTTCCGGCGCGATGTAGAGGAGACGCAGTGTGGCGTCTCGCAGCTGCTTCAAGGCATGCATGCAGGCCGAAGCGATTCCCCGTCGCTGCAAGGCCATCACCTGGTCCTCCATCAGCGCCACCAACGGTGAGATCACGACCACCAGGCCCTCGCGCACCAGGGCCGGCAGCTGATAGCAGAGCGATTTGCCACCACCGGTGGGCAGCACCGCCAGCGCATCCCTACCAGCCAGCACAGCATCCACTACAGGCCGTTGCCCGGGGCGGAAGCCATCCCAGCTGAAGTGGGTCTGCAGTGCACGCTCGAGTGAAGCCAGAACACACCAGATTTGGAGGCTTCAGATTATCGAGCACAAGATATGGAGTCAGGCCAGCGGCGGGGGATCCAATTGATCGGGGGACTCCTCCACCAGCTGAATCCGCACCCGCTTTCCGCCGGCAAGCTCCCCTAACGACACCCGCAGGGTCGCACCGCTGAGGGTCTGCAGAGCATTGAGCACATCGCGCAGGTAAGGCGTGCTGCTCCCGCTTTCAACCCAAAGACGCTCCTGAAGCCCGCCCAAGCGCCGCCAGGAGGTGTGCAGCTTCAGCACCGCCGACTCAAGGGCCTGCGCCTGGCCCACCGCATCGGCCAGTAGGCCAAGGGCATCCAGGCGCTGGGCCTCCTGCATGGCGCGGTCGAGATCCAGATCTCCCTGTTGAAACGCCCGCACAGCAATGCCCGATTCCGTTGCCTTGGTGATCCAGCGGGCTGTGCTGGTGACGTCCTTGATACGGTCGAGTTCGGGCTCATCGCGGAGTACCTTACGCAGATCTTCCTGCTGCGGCTCTGGCAGCTTGGCCAATTCCCGCACCAAGGGAGCCACCGCACGGGGTGGCAGCAGGTTCTCCTGGGTGCGCTGGCGGATTTCTTCCGGCAGCAACGGACTGGTGGCCGCGGTGAATTCATCGGTGAGGCGACGCACCTGTTTGCGGGTGATCTCCTGCCCCTCGTTAGCGGCCTCGGAAATCATCAGCTGCACTTCAGGAGCCGCCTGGGCGGTTTCCATGAAGGCGCGCTTGGAGAACTGATTCACACTGCTCTCCTCCAGGGTGCCGTCGCTGAGCATGCTGTCGGCGGATTCCGCCAGTTGAATCAAGCCGTAGGCGCGCGTCTTGCTGATTTCTTGCTCCCTCAGCCACTGCAGAAATCCGGCGCCCCGCCCTTCACCACCGCGCTTTTCCTTGTCGCGCACAGCGCGGAGGATGCGGCCGCGCCAGATCTCGGTCTGGAGGTCAAAGCGGTCGCAGACGGCCCAGGCCTGTTCCAGCCGAGCCAGAAATTCCATCGTGCTGATGTCGTCCTGCTCCGGGTCCGGCAAATCCAGCTGAAGCAGCGAAGGATCTAAATCAAGGGCGATGGAAGTGGTCAAAGGGACGCCGACAACGAAGGGACGACATTCTGTGACGCAGAGGTCATCTCCATCCATTCCGCGAGATACGCTCCGGTTGCATCTCCTTATGCCCAGCGATGGCGATCACCCGCGGCGCCAAGGTGCGCATCAAGCGTCCTGAGTCCTACTGGTTCAACGAAGTTGGCACCGTTGCCTCCATCGACACCTCGGGAATCCGCTACCCCGTTGTCGTTCGCTTCGAGAAGGTCAACTACAGCGGCCTGCAGGGCGTTGACGGTGGTATCAACACCAACAATTTCGCTGAAGCGGAACTCGAGCCGGCCTGAGGCCGTTGCCTGAACTTCCTGAAGTCGAGACGGTCCGTCGGGGACTGGTAGACCGTCTTGTCGACTTCAAAATTGCGCAAGTTGAAGTCTGCAGACCAAGGGCCATTGCCAGCCCTGGAGGTCCTGAAGACTTTGTTGCAGGCCTTTGCGGCACGACAGTGGGTCACTGGCAGCGCAGAGGGAAATATCTGATGGCAGCCCTGGAGCCAGAAGGTGGTGTTTGGGGTGTTCATCTGCGCATGACCGGCCAATTCCAATGGTATGAGCAGCCTTCAGAACCGTGCAAATACACCCGTGTTCGCCTCTGGAACTCCAAAAAGGAGGAGTTGCGCTTTGTGGATGTGCGCAGCTTCGGAGAAATGTGGTGGGTGCCTCCGGGCCAGGCGATTGAAGAGGTGATCACAGGCTTGACGCGACTCGGCCCTGAACCATTCAGCACAGACTTCTCCGCCAGCTATCTGAAGCAGAAGCTCAAGGGCAGC
>NZ_JBGKDP010000049.1:0-7163 GCF_042954245.1 Parasynechococcus sp. | reverse complement strand
TTCGACCCTTCCTGGGGCCAGGGGTCGCCATCGAGGATCAGGTGGATCCATGCACTGCCCTCCAAACCCACAAGCAGAGCGATGAACTCCTGTGGGTGCTGACGCATCAGTTGCTGGAGCGTCGTCAGCAGTATCGCTGGCGAGAGTGCTGGAACCGCCATGGTCACGATCAGGCACCAGGTGAGCAGCACCCCTAGGCGCGCGGTCGTTCCCAGCACCGGGCCATGGGACCAGAGCGAGCGATGGGGAATCAGGAGGCGATAGGGCCACCAGAGAAAGCCGAGGACTCCCCACCGCCGCAGCGCATTGGAGCGGGTATCGAGGTCAGGGGACAGCCACAGGCCGCCGGCCAGACAGCTGGCTGCGGCGACCCATGCTGCAGCCCATCCCAGCACCAATCCAACAGCGATCCCGAGCGGGGGGCTCAGGATCCAGATGCTCTGGTCATGGCGGCGACCCGTTGCCAAGCCTTCGGAGCTGTCGTGCGCCCCCAAACTGACGCGTTAGTGCAGAATCTACCCGGTGGGGCGATTAGCTCAGCGGTAGAGCACCTCCCTTACAAGGAGATTGTCACTGGTTCGATCCCAGTATCGCCCATTCCAAAACCCAGTGCTGTACTGGGTTTCTCTAGGTTTTTGCTTCAGTTCGCCAATGCTCGCTCGCCAGGGCCATCGCTTGCTGGCTGGGCGCCGAACTCACCGCGCAGGACGCCTTCTGCCTTCCGCATCATTTTGAGGCAGCTCTCCCTGTCAGCAGCGGCGTAGGCAGCATCCATGCATTTCACGTACTGCTCCTCAGGAGTCACAAGCCGTTTGCTGTTGGGCGGAGTATCGATCCGATTCGAATGGCTCGCCGTAGCTGCAATTACTCATCCGCTAGGTGCGTCGGACGGGCAGGTGTGCAAAGGTGGGATAACGCCAAAGAGCCTGATTAAAGGCCCACTGCGCGAGAACCGATAACTCGATTCCATGAACCGAAGATCCAGCACTCCCCCGAGGGAGTGGCGAAAGGCTGGCAGCAATGCCAGCAAAATTGACCTCAGCGGCTATGCCTCGTCTCAGCATCGCCGTTTCCTGAAAGCGGAAGCAGAGCAGGCCCCAAGGGAGCCAAGGCATCGCTGACTAGGTTCTTTCCAGCAGCGGGATGAAGGCCGCCTCAGCTGTTGCTGCCGTCATCCATGCCACGTCGGATCAGGCTTTGCGTTTACCAGAGCAGACCAATAAAACCGGCCGTGATGATCAGAAGAGACACAGTTGAGGCTGTGATGCAGACGCTGAAAAGGTACTCAGCACGCGACCGCGTCATCTTCGGAAGCCAGCCCATCCAGCATCCTCCTGAGGGGGGATGGGCTGCTTGTCATCAGAAGGCCTTGATCAGCGACTGCTGGAGCGCTTGCGCACAACCCTGGGGGTTTCACGCTCGGTTTTGGCATCTGTATCAGAGACCGTCTTGTCTTCGCCGGCCACTTCTCCCTGTCCGGGCTCGTCATCGAGTTCCTGCGCCTCAATCACCCCAAGCACCATTGCGGCCTCCAGCTGATCGCTCATGTCACCGATGGTGAGCAGAGCTTTCAAGACCAGCTGGGCGCGAGGCGCTTTGGGCAGGCCGGGACGGAGCTTCTTGGTGGTGTTCCAGAGCTCCAGGGCCACTTCCTTCAGCAGTTCCTTGTCAGCCGCCATTCGATTCGAACGTGAATCGCACCATTCTCGTCATCGGGGGGGTGGCCCCCTCCCGAATCAGAAGCAGAAGGGCAGGAATTGGGTGCGGCAGGCGGCGTAGCCATCTACCAGGGGGCCCAGCCCGATCTGGTGAACAATGCCGGCACCGGTGAGCCCCTCAGTGATGATTCCGATCACGATGCCGACCATGGCGGCACGGCCGTTGAAGCGTTCGGCCTTTTTGAGCTGCTCCATGTGGATGTCGCGGGCGGCGACGCCCTGGAACCAGGAATCGTTGCCTTGCGTGGATTTCATCGAATTCAAGCAGTTGTTACAAAGCTTAATCTGAAAAATCAGTTTTTCAGCAGCAGGCGTTCCCCCGGTGTTGGATCGGTCCAGCGGCTGCTGGCTGGCAACTGGGCTCCAGTGCTGGCCACAGATCCTTTCATTTGCAGGGCCCGACTCAGGGCACCGCCAAAGCGCACGTCGCCGCCGGAGGTGCTGGCGAGCACCGTGGTGGGTTGAAAGCGTTCCACCAGTTGCGGTACCACGGAGCAGCCTTTAACAAACGCTCCAAGCGCGGGCAGCCCCAGATCCACCATCGGCGTGATCACGGCATCCAGTTGTTGCGGCTCTAGGGCTGGATCGAGAAAACCATGGGGTTCGAGATAGAGCGATCCGGCCGGATGCTCGAGTAGATAACCGTTTTCCACCATCGGCACCGGTGCACCGGCGCTGGCGCGCACCTGCAGGCCCTGGTGGGTGGTGCTCTCTCCAGGGGAGAGGGCTTTCACGCTGGTGAAGCCGAGGCGTTCCACCACCCGTGCTGCGGCCACGGATCCAATGACGGGTAGATCCTTGGGCAGCGCTGCCAGGGTGTCCGGATGGGCGTGGTCTGCGAGCCCCTGGGTGAGCAACAGCAGGTTCAGCTTCTCGGGCACCTTGCGCTCGCAGGGCAGTTCCCCTTTCAGCAGCCACTCCCCGGGGGGGAAACGCAGTCTGCCGCGCAGCCAGGGATCCACCAGAACGCGGAGATCATCAAATTCGAGCAACCAGCCATTGGCTCCGTAGTAAGTGGCGGCCAGGGTCATCACGGGCTTTGCTGCCGTTCGCGGCAGTCGCTGCAGAGACCAAAGAATTCAAGCGTGTGAAACAAGAGATCGAAGCCTTTGCGGCCGTCTTCGGGTACCTCCAGGTCGTGAATCGGGCAGTGGTCGAGTGCCTGGGTCTTGCCGCAATCGACGCAGGTGAGGTGGTGGCGATCCCGCTCCAGCGGCGCGTAGAGCGCCTCGCCATTGGGCAGGTGGCGGCAGCGCACCAGGCCCCGTTGCTGCAGCTGGCGCAGATTGCGGTACACCGTGGCCAGGCCCATGGCTTGGTCGGGCTCCAGGCTGCGGTGCAGCTGCTGACCGCTCATCTCATCACCACAGGCCTGCAGGTTCTCCACCAAGACCTTCTGGCGGGCATTGATTTGGGTGGAAGGGCGGCGAGTGGCCATGGATAAAGGGCGACCAACCAGCGGCCACTGAAGCTGATCAAGAGCAGCATCATGCTGCCCATGACCCAGGCCCGGCGGTCGAGATCCAGCAAGCGGCGGCTCAAAATCGCAGCACCAACCCATCCGATCCCCACCACCATGGTTTGGCAGAAGCCGATCACATGGGGGTCAGCGGACCAGTGCGGCCAACCTTGCGGCAAGACGGTGCCCGCCTCGGCTATGCCGATCGGCAGATGGCGTGCCAGGAGCAGGGCCCAGAGCAGAGGCAATCCGGCGTAGAGCCAACGGCGGTTGAGCCATAAACCAGCGGCTGCTGGTAAGGCAAGGGCCAGCAGGGGCCCTTCATACAATGAGAATGGTGCAAGGGGCAGCCAGTCCAGCAGGCGTTGCCAGTTGTGCAGGCAGATGCCTCCAGCCAGCACCAGGATCAGTCCCCGCTCTCCGTCCGGAGCCTGCATGGTGCGTTGCAGATCAGCGGCCGGCGGCCGCAGTCGCAACTGCACGGAGCGGTTGGGACAGGCCTGGGTGCAGGTCATGCAGAGCACGCAGTTGCGGTTGTCGCTGAGGTGGGCGGGATGAGTGCCCAGCGGACAGTCTGCGCTGGCCAGTTCCTCTCCGTCGGCAGCTCCCTCCTTGAAACAGGCGTAACTGCTGCAGCTACCGCTGCAGGTGCCGGCTTCGGCCCGGAGTTCAAGGATCGAGAGCTTGGCGAACAGTCCGTTCATGCCCCCAACGGGACAGAGGTAACGGCACCAGAAGCGTTTTTCAAACACCGTTGAACTGATCACGGCTCCTGCCGTGATCAGCAGCAGCAGACAGCTGCTCAGCCAGGCGGTGTTCTCGAGGTTCCAGACTCCTTCCCACGGGAGAATCGCGGCAAAACCGGCGGCGAGTGCAGGAGCCCTCCAGCGGTCCGTGTCCCCATGAGGCCAGCTTTTCTTGCGCCATCGGGTCAGCTTTTGGGCGATCTGTCCCAAGACCACGAAGGGGCAGATAGCGCACCAGAGGCGACCCACCAGCGGGTAACTCAGCAGGATTAACGGCCACCACCAGGCCCAGAAGAGGGTCAGCATCGGATTGGCTGCACGGTCTTGCGGGCCAAGCCAGAACGCCAGGTTCACGGCCACGAACAGCCAGCTCACCAGGCCGAACAGCAGCGTGTTCCAGAGCGCCGGTGCACCCCGCAATCCACCGAACTGCTCAGGGCCGTAGTGCTCGCCACCCTGTGCTGTCGCCGTGGTGGCGGCATGCAGTTGGGGCAGGGCGCCCATGCCGGCGCTTTGGAATAAGGGATCCATCAGTCGGTAGGCCAGAGCCTCGGAGCGGTTGCCGACGCTGGCGATCGTGGTGGGTTGCAGTTCTGTGCGCGCGATGCCGGGATGGGCGGCCAGGGAGAGGATGGGGCGGCCCTGCTCGCGCAGACGTGCATCCAGCTCAAGGTCAAAATCACGTTGGCGAGTTTGCTTTGGCCGTAGGCCCCATAGCGGTCGTAGCCCTTGCTCCAGCTGGGGTCGTTCCAGCGGATCTTGCCGAAGTGCTGCGCCCCGGAGGTCACCATCACCACTCGGGGATCGGGCCGGTTCTGCATCAGCGGCAGCAGGGCCTGGGTCAGGGCCATGTGCCCCAGGTGATTCACGCCGAACTGCAGTTCATGTCCCTGGGCGGTGGTGCAGCGCGGCGGTGCCATCACACCAGCGTTGTTGATCAGCAGGTCAAGGCAGCCGTCGCGCTCGCCGATGGTGGCCGCCGCCTTTTGCACGCTGGTCAGGTCCGCCAGATCCAGGTCCACCAGATCCACCGCTCCCCCATCGCGCTCCTGCAGCAACTCCTGCTTGGCCATCTCGGCTTTGCGGGGGCTGCGGCACGCCAGCACCACGGTGGCCCCGCAGCGTTTCAAGGCCCGCGCTGTCTCCAGGCCCAGACCGCTGTTGGCTCCAGTGATCAGGGCAATGCGCCCCTGCTGGTTCGGGATGTCAGCCGCGGACCAACCCATCGCGTCACGTGAGCCTGGGCTCAGTCCTCAGGGAAGAGCAGCTCAGCCAGTTCGTCGGCGTCCACGTCGTAGACACGGGCCAGGCTGGTTTCGATGGCGTTGGTCACCTCGCCCGGCAGGAAGCGCATCGAGTTGAGGGCGTCCTCGGCGATGTCATCGGTGAGCAGCTTGTCGTCGCTGTCCAGCTTTTCGTCATTGATCACCGCCATCACCCAGCTCTGGTAGGCGTAGACCAGATCGGAGAACTCGAGTTCGGGATCGTTCAGGTCCAGGGCCATGGTGCGAGTAGCCAGTCGCCCCAGTCTGACCTTTCGCAGGAGAGGATGAACAGCATGGATTCCGCTGATGCCACTGGCCTCCAGGCCACGCTATTTGATTTCTCAATCGCTGAGCTGGTGCGGCAACACCGGGAGAGCTTCCAACCCCTGTGGACGGCAGAAAGTTGGGTGAAGCTACTGATCTGGTTGTCGCTGAATTGCGGCAGCTCCGGGGATGAAGCCGGCATGGCCCGTTTCGTCGAGGCGATTGGACCAAGCCTCACCACCCGGATGCGGCGGGTGTTCTTTGAGCGGGAGCTGGACGCCCTCGATCTGCAGGTGATGGCCGATCCGGCTGAGCGGCAGGTGCTGGTGCTGCCGATGGGCCCGGGTGTTCCCCTTGATCTCGAGTGCGCTGCCACGGTGATTGAGCAGGTGCAGTTGCAGGGCCATGTGGTGGCTGACCAGGCGCGCTGGCAGCAGCTCGATGCTGTGGTGGCGATTCCTCGCTTGGAGGCTGCGGCATGAACTTGATCGGGCGCTACAGCAATCCCGGTTACGCCTCGGTGGCTGATGCGGTGCGTGAGTTTTTCGAGCGCCGGGTGGATTTGCAGCGACCTGGCGTGGCCTTCGGGCCCGAGGGCGAGGGGGAACCGGCGAAACAGAGCACCGACATCAGCCTGGTGGCGATTGATCGCTCGGAACCCGAATCCTTCGCCCTCTCGCAACTGATCCTTCGTGGGGTGACGGCCGGCTTGGAGCGCTATCTGCAGGAGCGGCCGCTGTTCCGGCAGTGCTGCCCGCAGCGGAGCCTGTTTGTGAATCCGATCTTCAACCTCCAGCATTACGCCCCGGGGGAAGGGTTCAAGCGTTGGCACTGCGATTGGACCATCAGCGATGAGGCCACCGAACCAGTGCACCGGGTGCTGGCTTGGATTCTCTATTGCAACGACGTGGATGAGGCCGGCACCGAGTTCCATTGGCAGGATCACCACGAACCGGCGGAGCGGGGCAAGTTGGTGATCTTTCCGGCGGGTCCGTCCCACATCCACCGTGGACGGGTCAACGAGAGCGCCAGCAAGTTGATCGCCACCGGTTGGATCAATGCCGGACGCCAGGAGGACTACTTACGGCGTCTCGCCAGTTGAATCGTTGTCTGCTTCGGCTGGCTATGGCGGGCAGGGCTTTGCGAGCATGGCCGGCTGAACCGCTGAGCTTTCCGTGCCCGAACTGGCCAAGACCTACGACCCGGTTGGTACGGAGGCCCGATGGCAGCAGGCCTGGGAGGACCAGCGAGCGTTTCATCCCGACCCGAAGGCTCCCGGTGAACCGTTCTCGGTGGTGATTCCGCCGCCGAACGTGACCGGCAGCCTACACATGGGCCACGCCTTCAACATGGACCTGATCGACACGATCGTGCGCTACCAGCGCCTGGCGGGCAAGAACGTGCTCTGCCTGCCCGGCACCGATCACGCCTCGATCGCGGTGCAGACGATCCTCGAGAAGCAGCTCAAGGAAGAGGGCAAGACCCGCCACGACCTCGGCCGCGACGCTTTCCTGGAGCGGGCCTGGCAATGGAAGGCCGAAAGCGGTGGCCGCATCGTGGGCCAGCTGCGGCGGCTGGGCTACTCAGTGGATTGGAAGCGCCAGCGCTTCACCCTGGATGAGGGCCTGAGTGAGGCGGTGAAGGAAGCCTTCGTGCGGCTGCATGAGCAGGGGCTGATCTACCGCGGTGAATACTTGGTGAACTGGTGCCC
>NZ_JBGKDP010000048.1:0-5311 GCF_042954245.1 Parasynechococcus sp. | reverse complement strand
GAGGTTGTGCTGGCGGGACCGATGCCGCCCAACGACCTCCTGGCTCAGGCCAACTGGTGACTGCGGCGTTCCAGAACGCCAACACAGCGACCGCAGATGTGGGGGTGGTCTGGGTGCTGACCCACATCCCCCTCGTAGTGCCAGCAGCGCTCGCATTTGGTTCCCCGCGCTCGGCTCACCTCGATCGAAGCGAGCTCGTCGTCCTGGCTGGCCAGCAATTCGGCCCAGGGCTCGCCGCCAATCTGCAGTTGTGAGACCAGCAGCCAGTCCCGCAGACCGTCCACCTCGACATCCCCCGTCTCACTCAGCCAGGAGAGAGCGGCCTGGAGTTCCGGACGGCGGGCGTTAATCCGCACGGCTGCCTCCAGCGATGCGCCGAGTTCCTGACGGCCGCGGCAGTCTTCCAGTACTTTGTTGACGGCGGCGCGGAGCTCCCGCAGCTCTTGAACCGATGCGCTCAGAGCAGCATCACGCCACTCGGCTGGAACCGTCGGCCAGCCGCGGTGGAAGACCGAGGTCTCCTCCACGGGGTAAGGCAAGTTCTGCCAGATGTCTTCGGCCATGTGGCACAACACCGGAGCGATCAGTCCGGCCAGGCGTTCGATGATCAGGGCCATCACGGTCTGGCAGCCGCGCCGGCGCTGGTCCTGGGGGGCGCTCACGTAGAGCCTGTCCTTGGCGATGTCGAGGTAAAAGTTCGACAGATCGGTGATGCAGAAGTTCTGCAGCAGCTGGAAGAAGCGGAAGAACTCGAATCTTTCGAAGGCTTCTGTGATGTCGTCCATCACCTCGGCGGTGCGCTGCAGCATCCAGCGGTCCAGCAGTGGCAGTTCCGTAATGGGGATCGCGTCGATTGCCGGATTGAAGTCGTGCAGGTTGCCCAGCAGATAGCGGCTGGTGTTGCGCACCTTGCGGTACACATCAGCCAGCTGGCGCAGAATCCCGGCCCCGATCGGCACATCGGCGGAGTAATCCACCGAGCTCACCCAGAGCCGCAGCACATCGGCGCCGTAGGGCGGTTCCTGTTTCTGGTTCTTACCCCCCTCTATGATTACTATCGGGTCGATCACATTGCCGAGGGATTTGCTCATCTTTCGGCCCTTCTCATCCAAGGCGAAGCCATGGGTGAGCACCCGCTTGTAGGGGGCGTGGCCATTCACGGCGACCGAGGTGAGCAGTGAACTCTGGAACCAGCCGCGGTGCTGGTCGGACCCTTCCAGGTACAGGTCGGCGGGATAGCGCAGGTTATCCCGCTGGCTGGCGACGGCAGCCCAGCTTGAGCCGGAGTCGAACCACACATCCATGGTGTCGGTGCCCTTGCGCCACTGGTCGGCCTGCTCGGCGTAGGCGGGCGGCAGCAGATCCACTTCGTCTTTCTCCCACCAGACGTCGGCACTGTGCTCGGCGATCAACGCTTGGATGTGATCAAGGGTGTCGGCGTTCAGCAGCACCTCGCCGTTGCTGCAGTGATAAAAGACGGGGATCGGCACCCCCCAGGTGCGTTGACGGGAGATGCACCAGTCACCCCGCTCCTTGACCATCGATTCGATCCGGTTGCGACCGGACGCAGGGGTCCACTCCACTGCGGCGATTGCATCAAGGGCCTGTTGACGGAACCCTTCCACGGAGGCGAACCACTGTTCAGTGGCTCGGAAGATGGTGGGTTTCTTGGTGCGCCAGTCGTAGGGGTAGCGGTGGCCATAGGCCTCCTGCTTGAGCAGGGCCCCGGCAGACTCCAGCGCCTCGATGATTTTTGGGTTGGCATCCTTGAGCACATTCAGGCCCGCGAACGGCCCGGCTTCATCGGTGAGGTTGCCGGCTTCGTCCACAGGGCAGAGCACCGTCAGGCCGTTCTTCTGGCCGGTGTGGAAGTCGTCGACGCCGTGACCAGGTGCGGTGTGCACGAGGCCTGTGCCCGATTCTGTGGTGATGTAATCGCCCCCGATCACCACCGGACTGGTGCGATCCAGGAGCGGGTGGCGGTACGTCAGACCGGAGAGCAGGGCGCCCTTCACCGTGGCGCGCCGGCTCAGCGGGCGCGCCACGGTGCTGCTCAGCGTCTCGATCAGATCGGCAGCCACCAGCAGCAGTCGGCCTTCGCCGTCGTCGGCTAGGGCGTAATCGAGCCGTTCATTCACCGACACCGCCAGGTTGGCAGGCAACGTCCAGGGGGTGGTGGTCCAGATCGCCACCTGCAGGGCCTGCCCAAGGGCGTCCGTCTCGGTAGGCAGGTCCAGGCCCTCTGCCTTGAGTGCATTTCGCAGCGCTGCCGGCAGCTCCACGGCTGGGAAGGCGGCGTAGACGCTGGGACTGGTGTGACCGTCGGGATACTCCAGTTCGGCTTCGGCCAAGGCTGTGCGTGAACTCGGGCTCCAGTGCACCGGTTTCAGACCCCGGTAGATGTGCCCCTTGAGCACCATCTCGCCGAACACGCGAATCTGAGCCGATTCGTACTCCTTTTGCAGGGTCAAATAGGGCTGCTTCCAGTCTGCCCAGATGCCCCAGCGCTGGAAGCCTTTCATCTGGCCATCCACCTGTTTGCGGGCGTAGGTGGCAGCTTTTTTGCGCAGCTTGATTGGTGTCAGCGCCTTGCGCTGCTCCTGATCCATCGACTGCAGCACCTTGAGCTCGATCGGCAGGCCGTGGCAGTCCCAGCCCGGCACGTAGCGCACCCGCCGACCGTTCAGCACCTGATATTTGTTAATGACATCCTTCAACACCTTGTTGAGGGCATGCCCCATGTGCAGAGCGCCGTTGGCATAAGGCGGGCCGTCATGGAGGGTAAAGATTGGGCCGCTGTTGTTCAGGCCCAGTTCACAGTCGATGCCCTTGTCCTTCCAGAAGGCCTGCAGTTCAGGTTCACGTTGAACGGCATTGGCGCGCATGCCGAATCCCGTCTGCAGCAGGTTGAGCGTGTGTTTGTAGGACGGACGTTCTTCAGCGGCGGCGTCGCGCGTCTCCTTGCTCACGGGGTCCCTGCTCTGGCCTCGGGATTATCAGTCTTCGCCCTCTGGAGATGTGACCTCGGCTGCTTCGGCTGATGTGGTGTCGCTTGTGTCACTGATTTCAGGGGACTCGGGACGCACCCATTTTTTGCCCGCAACCCCTGATTTTCCGGGCGGTTTGAGTTGTTTGGCGATGCCGCTGATGCCTTCGCCCACCCGGCCTGTGGTAATCAAAAGTTGTTGAAGGCTGGTGCGCCAATGATCGAGCGAGGTGAACCGCTGCTGCTCGGTTTCGCTGAGGCTGTTCCAGCGGGCCTGTCCGACCTCGGAGCCCAGGCGTGCGATCAACAGGCCGGCGCAGAGAACCGCCAGCATCGGCGCTCCCCGCAGCCGGTCCGTGCTGGTGACAAGAACGAGACCCAGCAGCAACACCACCGCGCCCCAAACACCATCGCGGGGGCGGCTGAGTTCAACGGCCAGAAGGGGAAGCAGCAGGAGTGTTAAGCCGAGCAGGAGGCAGAGATCGCCGCTGAGGGTCGCAAGCATCCGTGGTGTGGCGGTCTGCTCCCATTCTGGTGCGATCTCTAAAGTCAGGGCGTTGCCCACCTGGCGGAATTGGTAGACGCGCTGGTTTTAGGCACCAGTGGCTTTGGTCGTGGGGGTTCAAGTCCCCCGGTGGGCATTCCTTTCTCTACCATGGTTTGGGATCGTTACAAACTTGTTGCCTGACCTCCGGATGCACCAGAGCACTGCTCAACAACAGCAGCCTCGTCCGGTTGGTGTGGGCTGCCGCTCGGTTCCGCGCGAATTCGTTGACCCGCCGGCCTTCTGGAACCCCACCGTCGGGCTCTTCCTTGGTGGTTATGCCCTGGCGGCTCTGACCATCTGGGGTTGGTTTGTGGCGGCTTTGCCCCTGCCGGTGCTGCTGTGCACGGGCTTTTTGGCGTTGCATCTGGAAGGGACGGTGATTCATGACGCCTGCCATAACGCGGCCAATCCCAACCGTTGGATCAATCAGGCCATGGGCCATGGCTCCGCGCTGTTGCTCGGGTTCAGCTTTCCCGTGTTCACGCGGGTGCATCTTGAGCATCACGCCCATGTGAATGACCCTAAGAATGACCCGGACCACATTGTCAGTACGTTCGGTCCGCTCTGGTTGATCGCCCCGAGATTTTTCTATCACGAGTGGTTTTTCTTTCAGCGGCGCCTGTGGCGCCGCTGGGAGTTGATGCAGTGGGGGCTGGAGCGCACCATTTTTGTAGTGATTGTCCTAGCGGCGGCACGCTTTGACTTCTTGCCGTTCATCTTCAACTGCTGGTTTGCCCCTGCCTTGATGGTGGGCGTGACTCTGGGTTTGTTCTTCGACTACCTCCCGCATCGGCCATTCACCTCCCGCAACCGCTGGACGAATGCTCGGATTTACCCAGGCAGGCTGATGAACTGGCTGATCATGGGGCAGAACTATCACCTGGTTCATCACCTCTGGCCATCCATTCCCTGGTTCGAATACAAACCGGCCTATGAGGCCACCAAGCCTCTGCTCGACTCCAAGGGATCTCCCCAACGGTTGGGCATTTTTGAGACCCGCCGGGATGGGTACAACTTCCTCTACGACGTCCTTGTGGGAGTGCGCAGCCACAAGCGCTGTAGCGGAAAGATGAGGCGTGCAGCCCGTTTCATGCCCGGACGGGGGCTGCGCCGCCACTGGCTCGGTTTTGTTGACCGCATCGCGATCAAAACCGAGCCCAAGCGTTCAGTGTCCCGCTGAGTCGCGTTCAGTCGGCCAAGATTTTCGGAACCCGGAAGAAGTCACCTTCCCTTTGGGGTGCCTGGTTGAGGATGTCCTCCCGAACTGGGGTCGATTGCACTCCATCGGCCCGGGTGACGTTGGTCACCTCCACGGCTCGGGTGGTTTCGGGAACGCCTTCTGTGTCCACCTGCTGGAGCTGACCCACGTACTCGAGGATGGACTCGAGCTGACCGGTGTAGGTCGCAATCTTGTCCTCGGGTAGATCAAGGCGGGCGAGATGGGCCACCTTGCGGACGTCGTCGCTGGAAATCTGGCTCATGACTCACCGAGGAACGTGCGCAGATCCTCGCTCAACGCGATGGCGGCTGTCTCGAGCAAGGCGTCACCATGCTGGGCGGTGGCCAAAGAGGGGTGGGACCCCATGCGTCCATCGGGATGACGGCGACGGAAGTCGTCCGGTCCATGAATGGGACCTGCCGGTGCGGGGTCGGGCAGCGGTCGCTGCTTGCTCTGCAGGCTCGGCTCCACGGCGAGGGTGACAGCGATTTCGCTGGGCGTGGCGTGATGGCCTTCTTTGTCGCCATACAGATCGCGTGCCTGGCGCATTACGGGGCCG
>NZ_JBGKDP010000047.1:0-19034 GCF_042954245.1 Parasynechococcus sp. | reverse complement strand
GGTCGTAGCGCGAGCCGGTCACAACAGTTCAGGGGTGCGGGGCAGGCCCATGGAGAAGTTCTGCACGCGGCCATCCGGGTTGTAGCTGAGTTCTCCGGCCTGGAGCAGTTGCCGGATGAATCCCTCCAGGTCTGTACCAATGCGGCGCAGGGTGTAGTCACTCAGTTCGCCGCCGGCTGCGGCATCCACCAGTTCCTTGAAGCGTCCCTGCACCTTGGCGAGGCTGGCGGCATCCCACAGAAATTCGTTGTCGGGATCCAGATCCAAAGTCAGTTGGTCATCCGAAGGAACCAGATCCTCCTCTTGAAGCGCTGCTGTGAACAGGCGTACGTGGCGGGTGGTGCACTTGAGAAGGGTGTCAGCCAAGACGCGCCCACTGGAAAGCTGACACGACTTTAAGAAGCGAACGGGGGTCAAGCCCTTTTAAGGTTGCTTTCACTTTCGAGACGGCCGCATGCGCGTCGCTATTGCCGGAGCTGGTCTTGCTGGACTCTCCTGTGCCAAATACCTGGCGGATGCTGGCCATACCCCCATCGTTGTGGAAGCCAGGGATGTTCTTGGCGGCAAGGTGGCGGCCTGGAAAGACGAGGACGGCGACTGGTACGAAACCGGCCTGCACATCTTTTTCGGGGCCTACCCGAACATGCTGCAGCTGTTCAAAGAGCTGAACATCGAAGACCGGCTGCAGTGGAAGAGCCATTCGATGATCTTCAACCAGCCTGAGGAGCCTGGCACCTACAGCCGCTTTGATTTCCCCGATCTACCGGCACCGGTAAATGGTGTGGCGGCAATTCTGGGGAATAACGACATGCTCACCTGGCCGGAGAAGATCAGCTTCGGCCTGGGACTGGTCCCCGCCATGCTCCGGGGCCAGGGCTACGTCGAAGAGTGCGACAAGTACTCCTGGACGGAGTGGCTGCGGATCCATAACATCCCAAAGCGGGTGAACGATGAGGTGTTCATCGCCATGAGCAAGGCGCTGAATTTCATCGATCCCGATGAAATCTCCGCCACCGTGGTGCTGACGGCCTTGAACCGCTTCCTGCAGGAGAAAAACGGCTCCCAGATGGCGTTCCTGGATGGTGCACCGCCGGAGCGCCTCTGCCAGCCGGTGGTCGAACACATCGAATCACTTGGTGGTGAAGTGCACCTCGACAGTCCCCTGCGTGAGATCAAGCTCAATGCTGATGGTTCGGTGGTGGCCTTCCACATCGGTGGTGTGAAGGGTAAGGAGAGCTTCGATCTCACCGCTGATGCCTACGTCAGTGCCTTGCCGGTGGATCCCTTCAAGCTGCTGCTGCCTAAGCCTTGGAAGCAGATGGAGGTGTTCCAGAAGTTGGATGGGCTCCGGGGTGTCCCTGTGATCAACCTACACCTCTGGTTTGATCGCAAGCTCACCGACATCGACCATCTGTTGTTCAGCCGCTCCCCCCTGCTCAGCGTTTATGCAGACATGAGCATCACCTGTAGGGAGTACGAAGACCCCGACACGTCAATGCTTGAGCTGGTCTTTGCTCCTGCCAAAGACTGGATCGGCCGTCCCGATGAGGAGATCATCGGGGCCACCATGGGTGAGCTCAAGAAGCTGTTCCCGATGCACTTCAGTGGCGACAACCCCGCCACCCTGCGCAAATACAAGGTCGTGAAGACGCCGTTGTCCGTCTACAAGACGACCCCCGGTTGTCAGGAGCTGCGCCCGGATCAAACCACCCCGATCAAGAACTTCTTCCTCGCGGGCGACTACACGATGCAGCGCTATCTCGCCTCGATGGAGGGTGCTGTTCTCAGTGGCAAGCTCTGTGCCGGTGCAGTGGACCGCAAGACAGGTCAGCTGGCATCATCAATCTCTTCCAGTGAGCCTGTGACGGCCTAAGCCATGCCCCTCGCCTCCCCGGATCTCGACGCAGCCTTTGAGGCCTGCCGTCGGGAGACCGCCGAGTGGGCCAAGACGTTCTATATCGGCACCTTGCTTCTCCCTCCGGAGAAGCGGTGTGCCATTTGGGCGATCTATGTGTGGTGCCGACGCACCGACGAGTTGATGGACAGCCCGGAGGCTCAGGCTCGTCCGGTGGAAGAGCTTGCAGAGCGGCTCGACCGCTGGGAGGAGAAGACCCGTGCTCTGTTTGATGGCCGGGTGGAGGACGACCTGGATGCGGTGATGGTGGATACTCTGGAGCGCTTCCCCCAGGGCATTCAGCCTTATCTCGACATGATTGAGGGCCAGCGGATGGACCTCACCTGGACCCGCTACCCCCGCTTTGAAGACCTCAAGCTCTACTGCTATCGCGTGGCAGGCACCGTTGGTCTGATGACCCAGGGAGTGATGGGTGTCGATCAGGCCTACACCTCAGCCCCCTGGAGCGACTGTCCCGACACTTCCGATGCCGCCGTCGCCCTGGGGATCGCCAACCAACTCACCAACATCCTCCGGGATGTGGGGGAAGACCGGGGTCGTGGTCGTATTTATTTGCCGCAGGAAGATCTCGAGCGTTTCGGCTATTCAGAGGACGAGCTGATGGCTGGAACCCTCAACAGCGCCTGGCGTGCGTTGATGCGATTCCAGCTGGAGCGGGCTCGCGATTGGTTCGCTCGCTCCGAAGCTGGAGTCCGTTGGCTGTCCGCTGATGCGCGCTGGCCGGTATGGACGTCGTTGCGGCTGTACCGGGGCATCCTGGATGAAATTGAACGGGTCGATTACGACGTGTTCAATCACCGTGCCTACGTGGCCAAGGTCAACAAGCTGCTTGACCTGCCCCGTTCGTTCGTGTTGGCTCAGTCGCGTTAAAAACCCCTGCCGGTATGACCGGCAGGGGTTGATCTGCTGTTTCCTTCAATCAGATCAGCGGCAGATCAAACCGCTGTCTTCTGGTTGGCAAGGAAATCCTTGAGCTTGGACAGTTCGCCTGCCCAGCGGGGGTCGGGAGCTCCCTCGCTCTTCGCATCGCTGTGGATCACCTTGTTCACGGCCTTGCGGGCCACTTGAGGCTGCCCGGCTGCATTGGGGGCGCCGCGACGGTTGCCACCGGCATTGTTGTCGCGTCGCTCAGAGCGCTCGACCCTCAGGGCGCTGCCACCGAACTCCTTGCCGTTCAGCGCTTCGATCACGGCATCGGCCAGCTTCGGATCGTCCACGTTGGCGAAGCCGAAACCGCGGCATGCACCGGTTTCGCGGTCGAGAACCGACTTGAACCGGATCCCTTCTCCTACCAACTTGATCAGAGCAACCAGCTCCTGTTCTTCAAAGGTCTGCGGCAGGTTGCCGATGTACAGGCGGATACTCATGAAGGAAAGGAAATGCGATTTGTCGGTGTCTGACCGTCATCATTGACACCAGCAAAGTTAATTATAGAGCCTCGCTTTCACGGGCTAAAAAATGTTTGGACTCCTTCAGGGCCTCGCTTGGGGTCTGAATGCGGCCAAAGGCATGTTCAAGCTTCAGATGATGCAGCAGGCGTCCTAGACGGGGGCCGGGTTCGATCTCTAGGGCCGTGAGCAGGCCGTTGCCATCGACCGGAGTTCTGGGGTGGAACAGAGGGTCCTCGGCGTCGCGCCATCGACGCAGCCAGATCCCTTTCTCGGGCATGGGCAGTTGCAGGGCCAGGGCGGGGAGATCCCCCTCCAGCTCCTCGTGCAATTGCAGTCGATCGCTCTCGGGTAGCGACTCCGGTACCTGACCGGTGCGTTGCTGCCAGCCCCGCAGCCGTTTGCAGCGCTGGCGCAGAGCGCGACTGGCTCGGAGTTGGCTTAGACCCTCATCGCTCACCAGGGCCGTCAGCCGCGCCAAGGGCACTGCCGCTGTGGCTTCCTCGCTGCTCAGGCCTTCGATGTTGCTGGGCGGAGGAGGTTGCCCCCCACCCGCCCAGGGGCGCAGCAAGGCCACACGCTTGAGGGCTGCAATTGCCGCGTCGGCATGGTCGCCCCTCAGTAGGCGCTGCAGTTCCGCCAAGATTCGCTCCGGTGCCGCTTCCGGCAACCGTGTGGCGTGGCGTTCAATCCAGCCCAGGGTTTGGCTGGAGATGGTGAGTGGGATTTCCGCCATCAGCCGCAATCCCCGCAGCAGCCGCAGGGGGTCATCGGTGAGATTGGCTTCCGAGACGGCGGTCAGGCACCCCTGCTGGAGATCGCTCCGTCCGCCTGTGGGGTCCCACAGCTCTCCCCAGGGCTGGAGCGACACGGCGATGGCATTGAGCCTGTAGTCGCGTCGCCAGAGGTCGTCTTCGATGCGGTCACCGTCCTGTCGGGCGATGTCGACTGTCCAGCCCCCAAGCACCAGCCGAGCAATGCTCCGTTCCGCATCGAGCACCACACAGGTCCCCTTGAGCTCTTGGGCCAGGGCCTTGGTCAGAGCGATGGCATCCGACGGGACAACAAGGTCAAGATCCGGTTGCTCCTGGAGACGGTCCAGCAAGCCATCCCGCACAGCGCCGCCCACCAGCGCCGTGCCCTCGGGAAGCCGTGCCAGGGGGAGAGGCCACTGGGCTGGCGCCAGTCGCTCTCGCAGTTGGTCAAGCAATGTGTCATTGGAGCCTTGGGCCATCAGAATGGGGGAGTGAACGGCCTCGGGAGGCATGTGCATCTGCGTGGATTGCAGCTGGGTCGACCGTTGTCAGGCTTATCACGCAGTTGAGCGTCAGCATGGTGTTCCGCATCTGGCCCAGACTCCGGATTTTGAGCCAGACGCGCCCCGCATACACGTGTCGGTTATGGATCTCCTCGATGGCCAGGCCGGGATTGAGTGGGATGTGCGTTCCTGCTCCAGCTTTAAGGCAGATCCAGGACGGTGGCAGCGTTGCCGTCCTGGACAGGAGCTGCCCCGATGACGGCTCTGCCGCTGCTGCTCGCTCTGCACAGCTGTTCCGACTGCTTTGGCATGGCGCTGCTGGATCCCCAGAAGCCCGGGGCAGAGACCCTGGTGCAGGTCCATCCGGATGGCCGGGGTCTGTCCAACAGCTTGATTTCGCGGGTTCAGGCGCTCCTGCCGCCTGAGCGTTGGCCTCAGTTGCAGGGCCTTGCCGTAGCGACGGGACCCGGCGGCTTCACCGGCACCCGCCTCACGGTGGTGATGGCCCGCACCCTGGTGCAACAGCTGGATTGCCCCCTGCTGGGGGTGAGCAGTTATGCCTTGATGGCCCCACGCTTGGAGCGGCAACTGCCCCAACCCATGCAGGGGAAACCGTTCTGGATCACCCAGGAGTTGCCCCGGCGGGGGGTGGTGGGTGGTCAGTACCGGATCACGTCTGGGCAGGTTCACGAACTCAGCCTGCCGACCCTGCTGCCGCAGGGGGCATCTCCCCAGCCCGCTGTTGAGGCGCAGCTTGATGTGGAAGCGGATGTCGCGCGGTTGCTGCAGCTGTTGCAGCGCAGCCATGCTGCCGGGGCAGCGATGCCCTGGGCTGAGGTGTTGCCGATCTACCCCACCTCACCTGTTGGACAGGTCTGATGGCGTGCGTACGTACAGGGCTGCTGCTGGGAGCTGGCCTGATGGCCTGGCTGTTGGGGCCCGGCCCGCTGTCGCCCTATCGGCGGGCTCTGTTGGATCGCAGCCCGCCGCAGCTGGTGCTGGTGCTCGGGGGGGATGTGGACCGGGAACGAATGGGTGCCCGGTTGGCGCTTCAGCTCGATCTACCCCTGCTGGTGAGTGGCGGCAGCAACCGTGAGTACGCCGAATGGATGCTCAGTGAGGAGCGCTTCAAGCCCGACCGCGTCACCCTGGACTACCGGGCCCATGACACCCTCAGCAACTTCACCTCTGTGGTGGATGAGCTGCAGGCGGATGGCGTCCGCCACGTGCTGCTGGTGACTAGCGAAGACCACCTGCCCCGCTCCATGGCGGTGGGCCAGGTTGTGGCAGGCAGCCGCGGAATTCAGCTCACCGGCGTTCCTGTGGCCTGCCGCGAGGACTGCACCCAGGAGGGGCGCTTCAAGCAATGGAGTGATTGGCTTCGCGCGGTGGCGTGGGTGATGACCGGTCGCGACCTCAGGGATGCTGCGGACCCTGATCCAGCAGGGCGTTGATGCGTTTCTGCAGCAGGGCGGTGGTGGCATCCAGATCAGGCCTGCGGCGACTTGCCGGGGCTGGGATGGGGTCGCCGATGCGCAGCTGAATCGGCACCAGGCGCGGCCAGCTGCGCCCGCTGCCCAAGGCGCGGTGGCTGTTGCAGATGGCCACCGGCAGCAGCGGTGCTCCCGTGCGAGTCGCCAGCAGGGCCGCTCCGGGGAGTGGGTTGTTGATCCGGCCGTCGCTCTGTCGGGTGCCGTCCAGAAACACCCCAGTGGCCCAGCCTTCTTCGAGTCGAGCCGTTGCGGTGCGGATCGCATCGCGATCGCTGGCACCCCGCCGCACGGGGTAAGCACCACAGGCCCGGATCACGCGTCCCAGTAGCGGGATGCGGAACAGTTCCGCCTTGGCCATGAAGGCCACGGGGCGCCCCAGGGCATGGCCCAGCAAGGGCGGGTCTAGGTGCGAGCCATGGTTGGCCACCACTACGAGGGGCCCTTGCATGGGCACTCGAGTGTTGCCGACGGTCGATCCGCGGAACAGCAAGCGGAAGACCGGGAACACCAGCAGGCTGCTGACCAGCCGGTAGGTGAGGCTCGGCTTGGGGGTTCGGACCAGGCTGGAGTGACTCACTGTCCGAGGTCTCCAGCCCCGGAGATCTGGGCGGTGGTGACCTCTCCCATACTGCGTTTGGCCAAGCCGCTGAGCACGTTGCCTGGGCCGATTTCCACCAGGGTATCCACGCCGCTGTCGGTCATGACCGACATGGTTTCGCGCCAGCGCACGCCGGTGGTCATCTGCTGCTTCAGGCGCTGTTTGAGCTCGTCCGCATTGGTGCTAGCACTGGCGGCGCTGTTGCTGAGCACCGGAACGCGGGCATCTAGGAAGGGCACGTTGTCCAGCTCGGCGGCGAAGCGCTCAGCAGCCTCCGCCATGAACGGGGAGTGGAAGGCTCCGGAGACGGCCAGAGGGATAGCGCGCTTGCATTTCAGGGCTCCACTCACGCTTTCCACGGCCTCTGGAGAGCCAGAGATCACCACCTGAGCATCGCTGTTGTCGTTGGCAATGCTGACGCCGTCCGTGGCGGCCACCAGATCGTCCAGCTGAGAGCGATCGAAGCCGATCACAGCCGTCATGGCGCCGCCTCCGGCGTTCGCCATCAGTTCTGAGCGGGTTTTCATCAGCTGCAGACCGGTCTCCAGCCTAAACACCCCTGCGCTGTAAAGAGCAACCAGCTCGCCCAGGCTGTGGCCGGCCACCAGTGCAGGCTCGCGGCCCTGCTGCTGAAGGTTGTCGGACAGTACTGATTCGATCACGAACAGGGCGGGCTGGGTGTTGCGGGTGTCGTTGAGGTCATCCGGGCCATCACCACCGCCGTTTTCCCCCTGGCAGATCGCCAGCAGGTCACGCCCCAGCAGCTCGGAGGCCATGGCGAAACGCTCGCGGCTGCCTTCGATGCTGAGCAGCGCTTCTGCCATGCCCACCTTTTGAGAGCCCTGACCGGGAAAGACCCAGGCGATCACCATTGCTGTGTTCTGCAGACCGTGCCGGAGATTAGGCGGGCCCGCTCCAGCGGAAGAGGGCTGCACCCCAGCTTAATCCCGCACCGAATCCACTACTGGCGATGCGGTGACCGGGTTGGATGCGTCCATCGCGCACGGCTTCATCCAGCATCAGGGGAATGGTGGCTGCCGATGTGTTGCCGTAGTGGGCCAGGTTGCTGAGCACTTTTTCGGACGGTACCGAGAAGCGATCCGCCACGGCATCAAGGATGCGCTGGTTGGCCTGATGCAGTAGCAGCCAATCCAGGGAATCTGCGGCAACACCCCCCTGAGCAAGCAGCTTCTCGAGAATCGCCGGCACCTCGCGCACCGCAAATTTGTAAACCTCTTGCCCGTTCATCTGAATGGGGTCGAAGCCGCCACACTGATGGCTGGCGTCCCCCACCAGGGGCTGGCGCTGGCTCACCTGGGGGAGCTGGAGTACCTCGCCGCGGCTGCCATCGGAGCGCAACAGGAATCCACCGATATCATCCTGACCGTTCTCTGAAGCTTCCAGCACCACGGCACCAGCCGCATCACCGAAGAGAACGCAGGAGCGTCGATCGTCCCAGTTCACCCAGCGGCTGAGTTGATCGGCCCCCACCACGAGGATGCGGCGCATCGCCCCACTGCGCAGGTACTGGGCGGCGGTAACAACGGCGAAGAGAAAGCCGCTGCAAGCAGCGGTGAGATCAAAGGCCGCGGCATTGGTGGCGCTGAGGCGCGCCTGCAGCCGTGGCGCTGAACCGAACAGGTCGTCTGGGGTGGAGGTGGCCAACAGGATCAGATCAATGCTGTCGGCAGACCAACCGGCCATCTCCAGGGCCCGTTCCGCCGCCAGTCCGCTCAGTTCTGTCAGGGATTCCTCGTTGTTGACTACCCGTCGCGCGGCAATGCCGGTGCGACTGCGTATCCATTCGTCACTCGTCTCAACCCGCTGGCCAAGCTCAGCGTTGCTGATCGAGCGGCTGGGCGTCGCGCTGCCAGACCCTCGGAACAACACCCCCCGGGTTGTGCTGAGCGGCTCGACCAAGGCGGAGGTTGATTGACATCGCGTCAGTCAATCACAACCCTGTTGCAGCGTAGCGAGATCCTCCATCACCCCATGGCTGGCTGCGGAGTGGGCAATGCGCAGGGCACTGACCACTGAGAGGGCCTTGCTGCTGCCGTGGCCGATCACGGAAATGCCGTTCACACCAAGCAACAGAGCTCCACCGTGCTCGGCATGGTCGAGCCGCTTCTTGATGCGCTTCAGGTTGCTGCGCAGAAACGCTGATCCAACCTTGCCGCGACGACCTCGGGGCAACTCCGCCCGCAGCACCCCCAGTAGAACACTGCCGACGGACTCCAGGAACTTGAGCAGCACATTGCCGGTGAATCCATCGCAGACCACCACATCGAAGTCGCCCGAAAGCACATCCCGGCCTTCGCAGTTGCCGGCGAAGTGGAGTCTGGATTCGTCCCGCAGCAATTCGTAGGTCTTTAAGGAGAGATCGTTCCCCTTGCACTCCTCCTCGCCAATGTTCAGTAGTCCGATGCGTGGGCGTTTCACCTGCAGCACATCCCGGCTGTAGATGTTCCCCAGCAGGGCGAACTGGTGCAAATAGGTGGGTTTGCAGTCCATGTTGGCGCCCACATCGAGCACCAACACCGGCTTGCCTGGATCCTTGGTGGGGAACAGGGCACCGATGGCGGGGCGGTCGATGCCCTTCAGACGTCCCAGTCGAAAAATCGCTGAGGCCATCACCGCACCGGAATTGCCGGCGGAGTACACCGCCAGGGCCTCGCCTTTCTTCACGAGGTCCATGGCCACATTGATGCTGGCGTCCCGTTTGCGCCGCACCGCCGTGGCTTCGTCATCCATGCCGATGGAGGGGCCACTGGCCACTAGATCCAGATGTCCTGCTGCACACGCACTCTCCAAGGCTTCGCGCAGGCCGAGGCTGTTGGCGGCGGCCATCACCCGTTCAATTTCCCCCACGAAGCGGATCTTCAGCGGCAGCCGGTCAATGGCGTCCAGGCATCCCTCCAGGATCGGCCCCGGCGCATGGTCCCCGCCCATGCCATCGACGGCCACCCAGAGACGCTCCGCATCGTCGATCTCATCGGTATCGGTGGCCCCCTGCAGCCAGCGCAGGGGATCGAACACCAGCGGTTGGAGCACGCTGCTAGCCACCGTGCCGGCTCCGGAGACAACGGTTTCCGCCACGTTGCCCGCCATCGAACCTGCTGCCGTTGCTGAGTTGGCAGCGCCATCGACGATGGTTGTGACGGCGGCGTTGCGCCGATACCAAATCACCAGGCGACGGATCGCCCGAGGACGGTTTGCTTTATGCCGCGGCTGAGGGGCCGGGGTGGAATCAGGGTCCTTCGGAGGCAACGGAATCGACGATGCGCTGGAACAGGTAGCCGGTGCCCCGAGCTGTGAGGATCAACTCGGGATTGGCAGGATCATCCTCCAATTTGGAGCGCAGACGTGAGATATGAACATCCACCACACGGGTGTCCACGTGGCGCTCTGGGGTGTAACCCCACACCTCTTTGAGGATTTCGCCGCGGTTGAACGGTTCGCCGGAACGGCTTACCAGCAATTCCAACAGGCTGAATTCCATCCCCGTTAGGCGGATGCGTTCATCGCCACGGAACACCTGGCGTTTGTTGGTGTCGATGCGCAGGTCACTGACCTGGATGACGCCTGAGTTGGGAATGCCCGCCACCTGCTCCTTCTCGACGCGTCGCAGCACGCAGCGAATGCGGGCTTCCAGCTCCTTCGGGCTGAAGGGCTTCACTACATAGTCATCGGCGCCGAGCTCAAGCCCGGTGATTCGGTCGGCCACGTCGCCGAGGGCCGTCAGCATCACGATGGGAACGTCGGATTCCTTGCGCAGCTCTTGGCAGACCCCATAGCCGTCCAGCTTTGGCATCATCACGTCCAGCACCACCAGGTCGGGCGTGCAGGTAGGGAACAATTCCAGAGCTTCCGTACCGTCGCAGGCAGTCACGACATTGTACCCGATCATGGATAAACGAGTTTCCAGGATCCGTCGGATCGATGCCTCGTCGTCGACCACGAGGATCGTTTCCTTGGTGGGAGCCGTGGCCGTCATGGGCACCGAGGCGTTAGTCACTTCTCGCCACAAATAAAAGGGCAGCCCCCTGCTTCGTTCATTCAACGGCAACTTTCTTCACAGTCCGCAGTGCCCAAATCCACCGCTGTTTTCATCTGTCAGGTCTGTGGAGCCCGTGCCCGACAGTTCTTTGGTCGTTGCCCGGAGTGCGGCAGCTGGAATTCGCTGGTGGAGCAATCCCAGCCTGCCGACGATGGTCGTCGCCGCCGCAGTGCTCCGGATCCGGAGCTGGCCGCTGCCCCGCGACGGTCCACGGCCATGGCCTCGCTGGAGGATCAGCCGCTGCAGCGGCTGGCGACCGGGTCGGCTGAATTTGACCGCGTTCTGGGTGGTGGTCTGGTTCCCGGTTCGCTGGTGCTGGTGGGAGGCGATCCGGGCATCGGCAAGAGCACACTGCTGCTGCAAAGCGCCTCAGCGATGGCGGCCGCTGCTTCGGTGCTCTATGTGAGTGCTGAGGAATCAGCGCAGCAGGTGAAGCTGCGCTGGCAGCGGCTTGCCGGGGGGGCATCGGAGCTGCAGTTGCTGGCCGAAACCAATCTGGAACTGGTGCTGGAGGAGTTGGAGGCCTTGCGCCCCGCTGTGGCGATCATCGACAGCATCCAGGCGTTGCATGACGCCAACCTCACCAGTGCGCCGGGGTCCGTCGGTCAGGTGCGTGAATGTGCGGCCGCTCTGCAACGGCTGGCCAAACGCCAGAACATCTCGTTGTTGGTGGTGGGCCACGTCACCAAAGAAGGCATGTTGGCCGGCCCGAAGGTGTTGGAACACCTTGTGGATGCGGTGCTCACCTTCGAGGGGGATCGCTTCGCCAGTCATCGCCTGCTACGGGCCGTCAAGAACCGCTTCGGTGCCACCCATGAGTTGGGTCTGTTTGAGATGCAAAGCGGTGGTCTGGCCGAGGTGGGCAACCCCAGTGAGCTGTTCCTCAGCGATGCCCGCGCTTCCGGTGTCGCCACGATCGTGGCCTGTGAAGGCACGCGTTCGTTGGTGGTGGATCTGCAGGCCTTGGTGAACGTCACCAGCTATGCCAGTCCGCGCCGCACGGCCACAGGGATCGGAACCAACCGTCTGCACCAGATCCTCGCGGTGCTGGAGAAGCACATGGGACTGCCGCTCTCCCGCTTCGACTGCTATCTGGCCGTTGCCGGCGGCCTTGAGGTGGAGGAACCGGCGGCCGATCTGGGAGTGGCTACAGCAGTGGTGGCCAGTTTCAGAGATCTCACCCTGCCTGCGGGCACGGTGTTGATTGGCGAGCTCGGTTTGGGGGGGCAGTTGCGCCCTGTGGGGCAGCTGGAGCTTCGGCTGCAGGAAGCGGCCCGGCTGGGGTTCCAGCGGGCCGTCGTTCCCCGGGGCAGTGGCCTGGGCGATCTGGCCTCGGGTTTGGATCTCGCTCTTCTGGAGGCCGACAGCGTCACCGAGGCCCTGGTGCTGGCACTCGGTGATGCCGTGCAGCCCGACCAGGACTGATTCAGAAGTAAACGTCGACGTTGCTACGGCCCGTGGACTTCAGCCAGTTCTCGATATCGAGATAACCGCCGGGATTGAGGCGCACGGCCTGGGTCCAGACGTCAGCGGCCTGGTCAAACCAGCGATCCGCTGCGTCCTGCTCACCGCCTTCCTCGGCGATGCGGCCCCACTTCTCGTAAATCAGCCCCATGTTCTTTAGGCAGGAGGGCTGGTTCGGGTTTTCCTCGAGTGCCTTGCGGTAGGTCTCGATCGCCCGCTCCTCCTCGCCGTTGGACATGTAAATGATGGCCATGTTCTTAAGGGTTTCGCTCCGGTCGGTGGAGTTCTCCTCAAGCTTCAGGGCCTCCTCGTAGTTCTCCAGCGCTTCGGCGTAGTCACCATCGTTCTGGGCGGAGAGGCCATCCCGGTAGTAGACGTAGGCCTCCTTGGAGCGGGCATTGATCGGCAACAGCTTGACGATCAGGTCCGCCATCACCGTGAAGCTCTTGTCAATGAAGTTGTCGTTGCGGTTGCTGCGGGGCACGGCGCTCCGGCGGACGGGCCCCCATCCTGACGGGACCGGAGCCCGACCTAGCCTGCTCGTAAAGATCCCTGTTGCGTAAACACCTGTGAGCCCTGCGGTTCAGACCGTCGTCCTGGATGTGGAAGGGATGAAATGCGGCGGTTGCGTCCGCGCTGTGGAAACCACCCTGCTGGATCAGCCCGGTGTCCAGCGCGCTGATGTGAATCTGGTCAGCCGCTCGGCCTGGCTCGATCTCACTGCCGGTGAGAGTGATGTGGATGGTGTCTTGAAAGCCCTTGCAGACAGGGGCTTCCCGGCCAAGGAGCGTTCCCTGGATGCCCCGATCGGAGCGGTGGCTGCCGGGCAGGCGCTGCCGGGCTGGTGGCCGCAATGGCGACAGCTGATGGTGGCCCTGGTGCTGCTGTTGCTGTCGGTGCTGGGGCATCTCAGCGAGGCAGGTCACCTGTCGCTTCCCCTGATTGGCACCCTGCCTTTTCACGCCACGCTGGCTACGGTGGCTCTGCTGGGACCGGGCCGTCCGATCCTGATGGGTGGTGTTGCGGTGGCTCGAGCCGGGGCTCCCAGCATGGATTCCCTCGTGGGCCTGGGGATGAGCAGTGCCTATGTGGCCAGCCTGGTGGCCTTGGTCTGGCCCCAGGTGGGTTGGCCCTGCTTTTTCAATGAACCGGTGATGTTGCTGGGGTTCGTCCTGCTGGGACGTTTCCTGGAGGAACGGGCCCGTTTTCGGACTGGTCAGGCCCTTCATCAATTGGCCGAGCTCCAGCCAAACACCGCGCGCCTGCTGTTGACCGATGGGGCGATTCGTGAGGTGCGCGTTGGCGCTCTTCGACCCGGCGAAACTGTGCAGTTGCTGGCCGGTGACCGCATTCCGGTGGATGGGATGGTGCTTGAGGGGGCCTCGGCCGTTGACGTGTCCAGCCTCACCGGTGAGCCTTTGCCTCTGCAGGCGGAGCCTGGCACGGAGCTGTCCTCCGGCAGCCTCAATCTGGAGTCAACTCTGGTGCTAAAGGTTACCCGTGTCGGTGCTGAAACTGCCCTGGCCCGGATCATTCGTCTGGTGGAGCAAGCTCAGGCCCGTCGGGCCCCCATCCAAGGCCTGGCCGATCGTGTGGCTGGCCGCTTCTGTTACGGCGTTATCGGCTTGGCCCTCGCCACGTTTTTGTTTTGGTGGTTGTTCGGTGCCGAGCACTGGCCTGAGGTCCTGCAAGCTTCAGCACCTGGGATGCCGATGACCCATGAGATGTCCCATGGCATGCATCACAGTGGCTTGGGCAGTGGAGCTAGCACTCCGATCGGTCTGGCCCTGCAACTGTCGATTGCGGTGCTGGTGGTCGCCTGCCCCTGTGCCCTCGGTCTGGCGACCCCCACCGTGATCACGGTAGCCACTGGCCTGGCGGCACGGCGCGGCTGGCTATTCCGTGGTGGTGATGTGATCGAAACCGCCGCCGGTTTGGAGCATGTGGTCTTCGACAAGACCGGCACCCTTACCTTGGGTCGTCCCTTGGTGACCGATGTGTACGGGGATGACCCGGATCACTTGTTGCAGCTCGCGGCGAGCCTGGAGCAAAGCAGCCGACACCCCTTGGCCTACGCCCTGCTGCAGGAGGCTCAGGGCCGGGAGCTCGCTCTGCTGGAGTGCGAGGACGTTCGCACCGTGTCCGGCCAGGGGCTGGAGGGCCACCTGGACGGTGCATCGGCTCGGGTGCGTGTGGGCAAGCTCGACTGGTTGGTGGAGCATGGTGTTGCCATTGCCCCCGCAGCCCAGGACTGGCTCTCTGCCGCTGAAGGCTCGGTGGTGGCTGTGGCTGTGGGAGATGTTCTGGTGGGCCTGGTGCAGATCCAGGATCAGATACGCCCGGATGTTGCTCCGGCGCTGCAACGCCTGCGCTCTCACGGTCTGGCGCTTTCGGTGTTCAGTGGTGATCGGCAGGCGGCTGTGCAGCGCCTTGGTCAGCAGCTGGGTTTTGTCGCTAAAGATCTGGGCTGGCAGATGCTGCCGGAGCAGAAGTTGCAACGCCTCGAGCAGCTGCGGCAGGCGGAGCGGGTGGCGATGGTGGGCGACGGCATCAACGATGCGCCGGCCCTGGCCGCGGCTGATCTTGGGATTGCCATTGGCACCGGAACCCAGATCGCTCAAGACTCCGCTGGTCTGGTGTTGCTCGGCGATCGGCTCGACAATCTGCCCGAAGCCCTCAGTCTGGCGCGCCGCACCTTGATGAAGGTGCGGCAAAACCTGTTCTGGGCTTTCGGTTACAACCTCATCGTTCTCCCGGTGGCCGCCGGTGCCCTGCTCCCCAGCCATGGGGTGCTGCTGTCGCCCCCGCTGGCGGCGCTGCTGATGGCCTTGAGCTCGATCACTGTGGTGCTCAATGCCCTGGCTCTTCGCTTGCCATGACAGCTCGCTTCATTGTTCTGGAGGGCATCGATGGCTGCGGTAAGACCACGCAGATCCAGCATCTGGTCGAGTGGTTGCCCAACAGCGGTCTGATGCCGAAGGGCGCTGCCCTGGTCTGCACCCGTGAGCCGGGAGGCACTCCCCTGGGGCGCTCGATTCGTGAACTCCTGCTGCACACGGCAGACCAGGAGGCACCAGCTCCCACCGCTGAACTGCTGCTGTATGCCGCCGATCGGGCTCAGCATGTTGAAACGTTGATCTGTCCTGCTCTGGAGCGTGGCGATTGGGTGATCAGCGATCGTTTCTCGGGATCGACCCTCGCCTATCAAGGCTATGGCCGTGGTTTGGATCGGGACTTGATTCAGCGGCTCGAACGGATCGCCACCACGGGGCTGCAGCCCGATCTCACCTTCTGGCTGAGCCTTTCTGTTCAAGAGAGTCTGCGGCGCCGTGTCGGGGACAAAAAGGACCGCATCGAAGCCGAGGGGGCCGCATTCCTGGAGCGGGTTGCGCGGGGTTTTGCCCAGTTGGCCCAGCAGCGTTCCTGGTGCGCCATCGCTGCAGATCAGTCAGCCAGTGCTGTTCGTGCTGCTCTGGAACGTCAGCTTCAGGAGCATCTGGCTTGAGCGTGCTGTTTGAGGATCTGATCGGCCAGTCCCTCGCCGTTAATCTGCTTACGGCAGCCCTGGCCCAGGAACGCGTGGCCCCGGCATACCTCTTTGCCGGTCCTGAAGGAGTGGGACGCCAGTTGGCGGCGGTGCGTTTTCTGGAGGGACTGCTGGCCGATGGTCAGCCCTCGGCGCGGGAACGCCGACGCCTGCTGGAGCGCAATCACCCTGACCTGCTTTGGGTCGAACCCACCTATCAGCATCAGGGCCGTTTGCTGACCCGCGCCGAAGCCGAGGAAGCGGGGCTCAGCCGCCGCACCCCGCCCCAGTTGCGGTTGGAGCAGATTCGCCACATTAGACGGTATCTGTCACGGCAGCCGGTGGAGGCGAAGCGCGGCATGGTCGTAATTGAGGCCGCCGAGGCGATGGCGGAAGCGGCGGCCAATGCCTTGCTGAAAACGCTGGAGGAACCCGGCCATGGGGTGCTGATTCTGTTGTCGTCAGCCCCCGAGCGGCTGCTCAGCACGATTCGCTCCCGTTGTCAGTTGATCCGTTTCCTCCGGCTCAACCCCGAGGCCATGGCTCAGGTGTTCGAGCGCACCGGTGCCACAGCTCAGGATGCCCCCGAACTTCTGGCCCTGGCTGCCGGGTCTCCAGGCGCCCTGATCGACCATCGCCGCAGTCTGGCTGGTCTGTCCCAGGAGTTGGTTCAGCGCCTCGATTCGCTTCCCGCCTCTCCAATGGAGGCGCTGGCGTTGGCACGCGATCTCTGCGAAGTTCTCGATGGCGAGCAGCAGCTGTGGTTGATCGGCTGGTGGCAGCATCGGCTCTGGCGCTCCGGCAGTTCCGCCTCAAGGCTCAAGAGCTTGGACACGCTGCGCGGCCAACTGCTTTCGTTCGTTCAGCCGCGATTGGCCTGGGAGGTGGCGCTGCTCGACCTCACGCCATCCGTCTCCTAGGTGCACTAACGGCGATCAGGCCGAGGCTCGATCGCTTTGCTGCTTGCGCTCTTCGCGTGCCATGGCCACCACGTCCTCCAGGCCATCCATCTGGGTGCTGGTAGGCAGCTCCAGGCAATAGCCCGCTCCATACACCGTCTTGATGAAGCGTGGCTTGCGCGGATCGGGTTCCAGCTTGGTGCGCAGGTGCCTGACGTGCACGCGAATGGTCTCGATGTCGTCATCGGGCTCGTAGCCCCACACCTCTTTGAGGATCAACGAGGGGGCGACGGTCTGACCGTGACGCTGCAGCAGGCAATGGAGCAGTTCGAACTCCAGGTGCGTTAGTCGCACGGGTTGATCGAACCAGATGGCTTCAAAGCGCTCGGGCACCAGGGTGAGAGGCCCGTAGCTGAGAATTTCGTTGTGGTTGGTGGTTCCAACGGGCGCTCGGTCACTGCGACGCAGCAGGGCTTTGACCCTCACCTGAAGCTCCTCCAGGTCGAACGGTTTGGTCAGATAATCGTCGGCTCCGGAATTGAAACCGCTCACCTTGTCTTTGGTGCCGCCGAGAGCCGTGAGCATCAGGATCGGAATCCCAGCGGTGCGGTCGTCGCGCCGTAGGCGCTGACACAAGGTGAGGCCGTCCACTTTGGGCAGCATCAGATCCAGCAGGATTAGATCCGGGGTGTATTGCAGCGCGAGGGCCTGACCTTTGATGCCATCGTCGGCGCGTTGCACATCGAAGCCGCTGTGCTCCAAATGGCCGCTGACCAGGTCGCGCATGTCCTGGTCATCTTCGATTAGCAGGATGCAGGGCTTCATCGGTTCGGCGGCAATTCGGCTGGAGAAACAACGAGCGCTTGTCTATAGGGATTAACGCTGGACGGATTCTCTCAAGCTTTTCAAGTGTCTGCGGATTTTCAACAAAGAGCCCATCAGGGGCTTGGTTGTCTCAGATCGCATGCAGGAACAGCGATCTGGAGGCTTTTTTCAGTTGTCTTTCGCCGGTGGCTGTTTAGGAAGTCTTTCGCTTCGGGCAATCACCCGTCACGAAATTTCTTTTTTCGTCAATAAAAAAGCCACAGCATGAGCTGTGGCTTCAAAGCTCCCCGGGCGGGATTCGAACCTGCGACCAATCGATTAACAGTCGACCGCTCTACCGCTGAGCTACCGAGGAATGAGACCAAGAGACCTTACCCCTCGAATGTGCCGCCCTGCAAGCGCCGTTGCAGTTCTGTTCCCCGGGTCCATGGCCCAATCCGACCGTCCTGCATGCGGGCGGCGCCATCGGCGAAGGCCAATTCCCCGAGCCTGTGGGTAATCCACAGCGCCGTGATCGGATTAACAGGGTCTTTGCAAAGCCGTTGCACGGTGGTCAGCACCGTTGTTTGGCTGCTGGGATCCAGCAGGGCGGTCGGTTCGTCGAGCAGCAATAACCCGGTGTCACTCGCCAGGGCTCCGGCAATGGCCAGGCGCTGTTTCTGGCCGCCGCTGAGGCTGTGAATCGGCCGCTTCTCCAGTTTGGCGAGGCCGAGCTGGCTCAGCAGGTCGCGTACGGTACTCAGGCGATGCTGCTGGGGCCCTTCAGGGTCCATTCCCAGCATCAGATCGCTGCCGCAACTGGGGAGCAGCAGCTGATGGTCTGGGTTTTGAAACACCAAGGCCGTTTTGGTGCGGCAGGCGATGCATCCGCTCTGGAGTTCCAGAAGTCCGGAAATCAGGCGAAACAGGGTACTTTTGCCGCTTCCGTTGCTGCCCACCAGCATCCAAAGGCCTGGGCCAGGACTGACCAGGTTGCAACAATTGAGGGTCTGTTGGCCGTTCGGCCAGCGGTGGCTGACGGCCTCAACGCTCAGTTCGGCGGTCGAGGTGTCACGAATCAAAGGAAAAGCCGGGACGCTTGCTGCCACCCGCTGCCGAAGCTTTCTCATAAAGCTGGACGGCGAGAACCTCACTGACCAGCAGCGTTACTTTCTTGCCTTCCACTTTCTCGCAGGTGAGCTCCAGCAGCCGCGGTTGACCGTTCTCGAGGGCTTGGCAGATCTGCTGATACAGCGCATCGGCATCTGCATGCTCCTTGCGCTGAACAGACACTGGGACAGGACTCATGCGCAGGGCCAGTTCGATGACGTACACAGCGTTGGAAAGAAGTGATGCGTCATTTTCGCGGAAGGACCGGAATCCCGTCGGTCCAAAAATGCGCATTTCTACTCATCCCCTCGAAATGGGTGCGGGGAGCCGCCACATTTTGATGATCACCCCTTAGGCTCTTTCATGTAACGGATCATGAAGCACCTCTCATGACGATCGCTGTAGGACGCGCGCCACAGCGGGGATGGTTTGACGTCCTCGATGACTGGCTCAAGCGCGACCGCTTCGTTTTTGTCGGCTGGTCCGGCATTCTTCTTCTCCCAACGGCCTACCTGGCCATCG
>NZ_JBGKDP010000046.1:0-10730 GCF_042954245.1 Parasynechococcus sp. | reverse complement strand
CATCGTTGGACCGTCGGACGTGCCGTGTCGCATGGATGTGTTCGCCTCTACGACAAACACATCCGTAGGGTCTTTGACCTTGTGGATGTGGGGACACCAGTGGTGGTTCTGCCTTGATGGCTTTGTCTCGACAGACCGGAGCATGAAAAAAACCCTGGGTTGATCCAGGGCTCGGGACGTGTTTTGTCGTTTTGCTGTTAGATCACCAGAGTCCTTGAACGGGAGCAACGGGAGCGGGCTCATGAGCCTTGGCGGTGTAGGCCTGGATGCAAGCCGGGGTGTTCATGTACCAGCTGAGCAGCGAGGTGTCCTTGTGGAAATCACCTTGCACTTCGGCATTGCAGACCTTCATGGCACCTTGCAGGCGCTGCGAACGGCCTGTAGATCGTTCTGCTGGCTGTAGGTAGTAAGGGTGATAGTTGCCGTTGATGCTTTCTTTGAGGAAAGCCTCGCCTTCAGTGGAATAGAGGAAGCGAGTGACGTCAGCAACGTCGACGTCGCACTGCTTCTCCAGACCCACCTCGAGTTCTTCACGGGTCCAACCCGAGAGATCGCTCAGATCCTGAGGAACGGGATTGGAGACGGCCTTTTTGCCACCGAGGGGCAATAGCACGTTGGAACGAACGAAACCGTTGGTGACGGTGCGGGCGGTTTGCTTGGGAGTCCAGCAGCGGCGACCATCAGGCCGGCACCGGTGAACAGAAGTGCTCTGCGCATGCGCTGCAGTTGATTTGCCTTCGAACCGTCGCCAGACCGCCGGGGGAGTGACCAGGAACCACAGGGGTTTTTTCTTTTTAAGAGAGCGTTAACAAAAAACGGGAATGCTGTTTTTCCTTCGATAGGAAGGACTGTATCTTAAAATTATCGCTTCGATTGCTTGCTGGGTCTATTTGCCGCGTTGCTTGTGCCGATGTCGGGTGTGGTGACTCAGGGCGTCGAACAGGACCATCCAGCTTTGGATATCTCCTGCCGTGTTGGTCGCCCAATGCGTGCCTCTCATGATAGGGGTCGGTCTGAGCCGCTGGACAGAGCCCCCACGGATGGACGTTTCATCTGGTTGAGGCACCAGCGTCAAGATGCATACAGCTATCTCAACGCTGGTGCCCCAGCGGGCTCCTATGACCGCGGCCAGATCATTGGTCTTTGTGGGAACACGGGCCGTTGGTTGACTGGTCCTCATCTGTACTTTGAAGCAGAAGCCTTGCATCTACTGGACGTGCTTGAGAGCCCCAGCGCAGACCAGCTGAAATAGATGGAGCAAACGCCTCAATGGCGTCAGCGCTCGGTTGGAAGCGAGCCGCTTAGGGCTCAGTTCGAATCGGTGCTGCCCTGACGGCGCACTTCTCCGATCAGCCACACGCCCATGAATCCAAACGATGATACACCAAAGTAGATCAGTACCCACCGCAGAACCCGATCAGGATCCGCAGCTGCGTTGGCGAGCAGCTCAGCGGTTTTGGCAAGCAGGTTGTCCATCAGTTCTGAAGATCGGGGATCAGCGTGAGTTGGCGGACCGGTGATTCTTCGCTGACGAAACCCCAGGCTTCAAACACAGTGGGATCGGGATGCGTGATGCGCTGCTCCGTTCCATGGCGTTCCAGTTGGAACCCTTCGCTCGACATGCGCCGCATCAAACTGGCCGACTCCTCAAAGCGGGCAGCCATCGCCTCGAGGCTTGAGCCGTCAGCTGTGAGACCGGATTCACGCCAGGTGAAGTAGGTCATCGTGCCTTGCCGCCTTAAAATATGAGTTTAAGGGATGTGAGCGGCATGAGGCTTTCATTCTGGATATAAAAATCTCGTGAGTACCAGTTATGTCGTTCAGGTCTTCCTTTGTTCAGGGCACTGTGTTGAGGTCACTTCAGAATCTTAAAAACCTCGGTTATTTTTCTGCGTCAGAATCAATCTTTCTCGGAAGATATTGACTTTGTGCGGTACAAAACTAAGTTCAACTCATTGGCGATCTGAATCACTGCATCCTTAAGATCGCTTTAAAATGATGGTCTTCAGGATGGGATCAATGCTCAGGGACGCAGCACCAGTCCGAGAAGCACAAGCCCTGATGAGATAAGCCAGAACGCAGGCACCACGCTTCGTTCATCGGCGCCTCCCAGCTCAAAATGGTGATGGAGTGGCGCCATGCGGAACACGCGTCGCCCCTGACCGTCAGGGCCTTTTGTGGCCTTGAACACCCAAACCTGGATGATCACGGAGAGGGATTCCGCTACGAAGACGCCTCCCATCACCAGCAGGGGCCAGAGGCTGTTGGACAACAGGGCTACACCGCTGAGGGCCGCCCCCATCGCCAGGGAACCCGTGTCGCCCATGAAGGCTCGAGCCGGGTTTCGGTTGTGCACGAGAAACCCAAGCCATGCTCCAGCCATGGCCATGCAGAAGCCAGCCAAGGAGGGATCTCCGTTGTCTCCTCGCAGCATCAATTGAAGTGCCAGACCGGTAAACACCAGTGCTCCGCAGCCGCTGGCCAAGCCATCCAGGCCATCGGTGAGGTTGGTAGCGTTACTCTCCGCCAGAACGACAAATAGCCCCAGCGGCCAGATCAGCAGTCCCAACGGCAATTCAAGGCCAAAGGGCAAGGCAATGCTGCTGCTGATCCAGCCCTGCCAGGCCGCGATGGCCAGAAAGGCTGCGGCCGCCATGGCTTGCAGCAGCAATTTCCCTCGTGCCGTCAGGCCTGTGTTGGTGTGCTTGGTGAGGCTGCTCCAGTCATCGATGACGCCGATCAGCATGAAAGCCAAGGTCAGCGTTGCCAGGCTGAGCAGTTGTTGCGACGCCACGGCGTCCCGTGTGATCAAGCTCCCGAGAATGAATCCGACGGGAACCACCAGAAGGCCCCCCATCGTTGGCGTTCCCGCCTTGCTCTGATGGACTTTAGGGCACTCCTCACGGATGAACTGCCCCATCTTCAAGCGACGCAGAAGGGGAATGCCCAAGGCTGCAGTCGCTGTTGCGCAGATCGCTGAAATCAAGAGCGGTAGGCTCAGTTGCGCATTGGTGATCCATTTGTCGGCTGCAAAGCTGGTCATCAAGACCACCAGCATCAGCAAGCTGGCACTCAATGAGCCGTTCTCCCACCAAGGACGGTGGTTCAAATTCGTGGATTGCAAAGCGGCACTGGACTGATCGCTGAGACCCTAAGTGAGTCGCCCAGTAGCGACCAGTCAGTGCAAAGGAGACATCAGTCCTCCCACTGCTCCTCGTTTTGCTCGTCGTCCTTGTTGTAATCCTCTTTCTCACCCATGAGTGCAGAGAGCTCTTCCTCTTCGACGGTGCTCACTTCAGGTGATCCGGATTCCTCGTCGGCGACGAGACGACCGCTGGTTTCCAGCCAGGACAGGAGGTCGGGCTCCTCACGCAGGGGCAGCACGGGTGCAGGGTCGTGGCGCCCGTAGCGTGTGAGGGACGGGTTGACGCTGTCCAGGGCGTTTAAATCAACCAGAGCGCTCATGCAGGGAGGGATGCGGGCCAATCTATCAAGATAAACCACGTGCTGTTTTTGGTCCGTTCCTGAACAAATCTGCGCTGCTCGTTTTTCTGTGGGGCTTGGCCCTGATCATCAGTACTGGCCTGCATTGGTGGGGTTTGCAGCGGCCTGAACCGTTGCAGACCTCTTGGGCCTTGGCGCTGCTGCTGGTCTTTTCTCCGGCTGTGGCCTTGGCTGGATGGTTGCTTGTGGCTTCCCCAAAGGTGGCGGCCGGCGAGACGAGAGAATTAGACGATTGTGATCAGGAGACCCATTGATGGGCCGCGCCAAGAAGGTAGTACTCGCCTATTCCGGGGGAGTGGATACCAGTGTCTGCATCCCTTACCTCAAGCAGGCATGGGGTGTAGAGGATGTGATCACATTTGCCGCTGATCTCGGCCAGGGTGATGAGCTGGAGCCGATTCGTCAAAAAGCGCTGGATGCCGGTGCTAGTCAGTCGCTGGTGGGCGACCTGATCGAGCCCTTCATCAAGGATTTTGCTTTTCCCGCGATTCGTGCCAACGCTCTCTACGAAGGTCGTTACCCCCTTTCCACGGCCCTGGCGAGGCCTCTGATCGCGAAGCGCCTGGTGGAGGTGGCCCGGGAAGTGGGTGCCGATGCTGTCGCCCATGGATGCACAGGCAAGGGCAACGATCAGGTGCGTTTTGATGTGGCCATCGCTGCGTTGGCACCGGATCTCAAGGTGCTCACCCCAGCCCGTGAGTGGGGCATGAGCCGTGAGGAGACCATCGCCTACGGCGAACGCTTTGGTCTGCCCGCACCGGTGAGCAAGAAGTCGCCCTACTCCATCGATCTCAATCTGCTGGGCCGCAGCATTGAGGCCGGACCCCTTGAAGACCCGATGGTGGCTCCGCCGGAGGAGGTGTTTGCGATGACGCGATCGGTGGAGGCTGCTCCGGATGCCTCCGAAGAGATCGAGATTGGTTTTGAAGCAGGCAATCCTGTGGCTATCAATGGTCAGCCGCTGGACCCCGTGGTCTTGATCCGTGAAGCCAACCGTCTGGCGGGCACCCATGGCATTGGCCGTCTCGACATGATCGAGAATCGGGTGGTGGGCATCAAATCCCGGGAGATCTACGAAACGCCCGGCCTTTTGCTACTGATCCAGGCCCACCAGGAACTGGAAAGCCTGACCTTGGCCGCCGATGTGCTTCGCAGTAAGCGACAATTGGAAATGCAGTGGGCCGATCTCGTCTACCAGGGCCTTTGGTTTGGTCCCCTCAAGGATGCTCTGGACGGCTTCATTGACCGCACCCAGACTACCGTTAATGGTGTCGTTCGTCTCCGGCTGCACAAAGGAACGGCCACGGTCACCGGCCGCGGCTCAGCAGACAGCAGTCTTTACGTCCCCGAAATGGCGTCCTACGGCAGTGAAGATCAGTTCGATCACCGCGCTGCAGAGGGCTTTATTTACGTCTGGGGTCTGCCAATCCGGCTCTGGTCAGCCTCCCAGCGCCGTTCAAGCTGAGCGCTGCCGTTTCTGCAGGAACTTGGGAAGCCTCAGGACCGGCTGAGGCCGTTCGATCTGTTCTTGATCAACCTGTTCAGCCAGCAGTTGATAACGCTCCATCAACCGCTCAAGCCGCTGTTGGAAGCGGCGCTCAAAAACGTCCGGAAGTTCGGCCAAAAGCTCATTGCAGGCCTTGATCTCGCCCTCGAGCTCTGAAATTCTGTTTTTCAGCAACTGAATCACTTCAGCGTCGCCATGACACTCGTTCCAAACAGGGTCCGTTGGCTGAGGTTGGTCGTGTTTCGAACCCATGGGCGGACGATATCGCCCACCCATGAATCCAACAATGCTGATCAGTCAGCTGATGCAGCAGCTTCAGCTTGTTGCTGTTGAGCAGCTTCGCTGCCCGGCATCACCCGAGGTGCGGGAAGAGGACCTTCCTGCTTTACGGTGAGATAGCGGATCACGTCTTCACTGAAGCGCATCGCCTTCTCGAGAACAGCAACGTGCTGGCCATCGCCGTTGTGGCTCAATTGCACGTAAACGCCTTCCTTGTGCTTTGCAATGGGGTAGGCCAGACGGCGCTTGCCACGCATCTGGTTGTCCAGCACGTCGGCACCAGCTTCCACGAGCATGTCGCGGTACTTGGTGAGATGGCTTTCAACTTCCTCCTCCGGAATGTCTGGACGAAGGATGTACATGGTTTCGTAATACGGATCGTGCGTCATGGTCAGCACCGAAGGGGTATCAGGCTCACCGGAGTGAGCGACGGATCCAACACCTTATCCTTTGACGCGCCCCCGCGTCTTCAGTAGAGCTGCATGCGTACGGCCTGGCTGATGCCGGGCAGATCTGGTTCGCGACCACGCCAGCACTCCACCAGGGCGAACAGAAGGATCGCCAGCACCGCCACCACGACCGTGCTGGACAGGGTGCCCAGCAGCAGGCTGCCGCCAGCAATCGGTTGGAGCAGGATGCCAAAGGCGAAGCTCAGCACAACGATCACGATGTCGGTGAGCAGGGCCTGAAGGGTGTTGAAGCGCAGGAAGTAGGGAACGGCTGGATTCCGCACCACCGCCAGAAACAGCACGAAGAAGAGCAGCAGGCCACCGAAGGGAACCCCCCGATCTAATTGGATCAGCGGTACTGCTGGCACGATCAGCAACCTCAGCAAAGGGATCTGGTTGAACACACCGTCAGCCCTGAGGCCAAAGGGAATGGCGTCACTCCAGGGGAGCAGGTACACCAGCGGTGCAAGCAGCCGCTGCCAGAGGGGAATCTGCACGGTGGAGATAGGGATTGTTGGGACCTTAGGCCGCAAGAGCAGTCGCGGCGGCGCTTTGCATCGCCTCGATGGGAACGTCATTGCGACCACTCCAGAACCGCAGCGAGGCAGCGCCCTGCTGTACCAGCATCTCGAGGCCATCGATGCATCGGTGGCCTCGTTGTTGCCCAGCGGCGAGCCAGTTTGTGGGCCTTGGGGTGTAGATCAGGTCGTATAACACCGCTTCTCCGTTCAGGTCTTTCCAGAGCTCGGCCCCCAGTGGCATCGTCTCGGGGTCACCGTGCTGGGCCATGCCCACCGGGGTGGTGTTCACCACGAGAGCCGCTTGAGCCACGCTCTCGTTGAGCTGAACAGCGTTGTCGAGACAGGCCGTCAGGGGGGCGTGGCTCTGCTGCAGATCAGTGATGAAGGCTTGCAGTGCCTCGCTTCGCCGTCCCACAACGGTGATGCTGCTCAGATCCAGGGTCTGCAGACCGGCGACCACTGCTCGAGCTGATCCGCCGCAGCCGATCACCAGGGCATGGCGTCCTGCCCAGGCATCGTTGGCACCGAGGGGTGCTAGAAATCCCTCCACGTCGGTGTTGGTGCCGAACCAGCCACCGCCTGCTCCCGGAATCAGGGTGTTGACGGCACCGAGCCGTTTCGCCAGCGGGCTCAGCTCCTCGCAGAGCTCGGCGATGGCTTGTTTGTGGGGGATGGTGACGTTGAGGCCCTGGCAGTCAACGGCCCTGAGACCCTTCAATACCTGATCAAGGCTTTCGCTTTCGCAGGGCAGGACCAGGTAGCGCCAGTTGAGCCCCATTCTTTCGAGGGCGGCGTTCTGCATCACCGGCGAAAGCGAGTGGCGCACTGGATTGCCAAGCAGGCCCACAAGGCTGGTGCCGCCGTTGATCATTGCCAGAGCCGGATCGCTCCACCAGCCTGCCTGTTCGGGAACCACACCTCGCCTGTCACCGGGTCTGCTGTGGAGGATGAGCCCATTCAAATCACCATTTCTGGAGGTGGGCATCGATGGGCAAGGTTGTCGGCATTGACCTTGGCACTACGAACAGCTGTGTTTCCGTGATGGAGGGCGGCAAGCCCACCGTGATCGCGAACGCCGAGGGCTTCCGCACCACGCCCTCCGTGGTTGCTTACACCAAGAACCAGGATCAGCTGGTGGGTCAGATCGCCAAACGTCAGGCGGTGATGAACCCAGACAACACCTTCTATTCCGTCAAGCGTTTCATCGGCCGTCGGGTTGATGAGGTGAATGAGGAGTCGAAAGAGGTGAGCTACGGCGTTGAGAAGGCCGGCTCCAACGTGAAGGTGAAGTGTCCGGTTCTCGACAAGCAATTTGCGCCTGAAGAGGTTTCCGCCCAGGTGCTGCGCAAGCTGGCCGAGGACGCCGGTAAGTACCTCGGTGAAACCGTCAGCCAAGCGGTGATCACCGTTCCAGCCTATTTCAACGACTCCCAGCGTCAGGCCACCAAAGACGCCGGTAAGATCGCCGGCCTTGAGGTGCTGCGCATCATCAACGAGCCCACCGCTGCGGCTCTGGCCTACGGCCTCGATAAGAAGAGCAACGAGCGCATCCTGGTCTTCGACCTGGGCGGCGGCACCTTCGATGTGTCCGTCCTGGAAGTTGGCGACGGCGTGTTTGAGGTGTTGTCCACCGCTGGTGACACGCACCTCGGTGGTGACGACTTCGACAAGGTGATCGTTGATCACCTGGCCGAGACCTTTAAATCCAACGAAGGCATCGATCTGCGTCAGGACAAGCAGGCCCTGCAGCGCCTGACCGAAGCCGCTGAAAAAGCCAAGGTTGAGTTGTCCAACGCCACCCAGAGCGAGATCAACCTGCCGTTCATCACGGCCACTCCAGAGGGGCCTAAGCACCTAGACCTCACTCTCACCCGCGCCAAGTTCGAGGAACTCGCTTCCAAGCTGATCGACCGCTGCGCCATGCCTGTGGAGCAGGCACTCAAGGACGCCAAGCTCTCCTCCGGCGAGCTGGACGAAATCGTGATGGTGGGTGGTTCCACCCGCATCCCGGCCGTGCTCGAACTGGTCAAGCGCATCACTGGGAAAGATCCCAACCAAACGGTAAACCCCGATGAGGTGGTGGCTGTCGGTGCTGCCATTCAGGGCGGTGTGCTGGCCGGAGAGGTGAAGGACATCCTTCTGCTCGACGTCACGCCCCTCTCCCTGGGTGTAGAGACCCTCGGCGGTGTGATGACCAAGATGATCACCCGTAACACCACGGTTCCCACCAAGAAGACTGAGACCTATTCCACGGCTGTGGATGGTCAGACCAACGTGGAAATTCACGTGCTCCAGGGTGAGCGCGAGATGGCGTCCGACAACAAGTCGCTTGGAACCTTCCGTCTCGATGGCATCCCCCCTGCTCCCCGGGGCGTGCCTCAGATTGAAGTGACCTTCGACATCGACGCCAACGGTATCCTCAGCGTCACCGCTAAGGACAAGGGCAGCGGCAAGGAGCAGTCCATCTCGATCACCGGTGCGTCGACCCTCTCGGATTCCGAGGTCGACAAGATGGTCAAGGACGCCGAGGCCAACGCCAGCGCTGACAAGGAGAAGCGCGAAAAGATCGACCTCAAGAACCAGGCCGAAACCCTCGTCTACCAGGCTGAAAAGCAGATGGGCGAACTGGGAGACAAGGTTGATGCCGACGCCAAGGCGAAGCTGGAGGAGAAGCGCCTCAAGCTCAAGGAAGCCACCGAGAAGGATGATTACGACGCGATGAAGACCCTGCTGGAGGAATTGCAGCAGGAGCTCTACACCGTGGGTGCTTCCGTCTACCAGCAGGAAGGGGCTGCAGCTGGTGCGCCTGGTGCTGACGCCGGTGGTGGCGACGCCAGCGACGACGTCATCGATGCAGAGTTCACCGAGACCAAGTGATCGGTTGATTCACCAACGTGTGAAGGCCCTGCGGGGCCTTTTTTTATGCTTGCTCAACGGCAGCGGCGACCCATTCGGCGGTGCTAGGCGTGAGCAGAACGCCGTTGCGATAGTGCCCACTGGCAAGGATTAACCCAGGTTCCAGCTCCTCCAGCAGAGGGGCCGGACGATCCACTGGCCGGGCTCGCAGGCCACTCCAATGGCCAACCACCGTGGCTGAGCGCAGCCACTCCGGTGCCCGCTCATTCAGGTTGCGCATCAGGGTCAGAGGATCCTCCGAAGCGCGATCGCCCGGTTCCACGGTGGCCCCGAGCAGCAACCGCCCGGGTGCGGTGGGAATCAGGTTGAAGCCCTGATCTACCAGCACCGAGGGCCAGTTGCTCCACGTTGTCGGACCCGTTGTCAGTTGGAGTGACAGGGCCTGGCCCAACACCGGTGTCATCGGTCGGGCTTGGCCTAGGGGTTCCAGCAAGACGTCCGAGCTCAGGGCTGTGGAGAGCACCACAAGGTTGTGAACGGAGCTGTCTCCATCGGCGCGATGCACATGCCAGTGGTTGTCGTTGCGCTTCAGATGGATCACCGCCGTGGCATTCAGCTCCACGCTTTGTCCTGCTAGCGCCTGTCGCAGGGCCAGTTGAAGCAGCAGTGGATCCACGCGACCGTCGTGGCGCGAGTGCAGGCCACCGTGGCTGGCCGTCGGCCAGACTGCTGCCAGGTCGGCGTTGGTGACCATCTTCAGGCCCAGGTCAACGTGCTGGGCGGCCAGTGACTCCATCCGCTCCGCGGCTTGTTCGTCCTCAGCGATTTGCATCAGGCCCGGATGGAGCTTGAGGTCAGGCTGGTGATCCTGCAGCGTTTCGATCCATTGCGGCCAGAGCTCCATGCTCCGGCGGCGCAGCCTCCAGCCCCGTCCGCTGCTGCGGCGAAAGACGTGGCCCATTAGCACCCCGAGGGATGCCGATGTTCCACTGAGATCCTTTGCTGATCCCTCGCGATCAACGGACTTGTTCAGGCGAGGGTCGTAAAGAGAAACCTCATGCCCTTGCCGGGCCAGATGCCAGGCGGTGCCGAGGCCGATGGCCCCGGCACCAATCACTCCAACTGAGCGGGTCAGTTGAAGGCCTCAGCGGGGATGAGATCGGTGTAAGCATCAAATCCGGCAGCCACGGCGCTGTAGGACTTCTGCAGGCGGCTGAAGTCCTGTAGGCGTGCCGCTTCATCCAGATCAGCCAGAGCTACTTTCAAGGAGCGGGCCACCTTGGTGGCTTCCTTGCGCTCGCTCTTGTCGAGGCGCTGATTGATGTAGAGCATTTCTCGGCTCACTTCCTGCATGGGACCATGCAGGAGGTTGCGGGTGAAGACCCAATCCTTTTCACTCACTAGCCGGGCCAGATCAGGCAGACGGGATTTTGCGTCTTCAAACGCTGCGGCCTGGCGGCGGATCACGCCTAGGTCGTCAGGACTGATGCCGGCAGCGTTTACAGCAGCCGGGGCCATCAGACCCAAGCTCAAGGCGACGCAGAGGCAGAACGCGGCAAGGCGGCTCAGAGCCTTAAGCATGGTGGTTGAAAATTGCCCTGCGACTTTAACCAG
>NZ_JBGKDP010000045.1:0-23469 GCF_042954245.1 Parasynechococcus sp. | reverse complement strand
GTTCCCTTGACCCCGCGAACGAACCCATCGCGTTTGATGCCATCAGTGACGCCCTTGCGGCGATCCGCAATGGGGAGTGCGTTGTCGTGGTGGACGACGAACAACGGGAGAACGAAGGTGATCTGATCTGTGCGGCCCAGTTCGCCACACCGGAAGCGATCAACTTCATGGCCACCGAGGCACGGGGCTTGATCTGCCTCGCCATGGAGGGGCAGCGGCTGGACGAACTGGATCTGCCGCTGATGGTGGACCGCAACACCGATGCCAACGAAACGGCCTTCACCGTGAGCATCGATGCCGGCATTGAGCATGGGGTGACCACCGGCATCTCGGCCGAAGACCGTGCCGCCACGATTCAGGTGGCCCTCAACCCAGCCACGCGGCCAGCGGAACTACGCCGCCCTGGGCACATCTTTCCCCTGCGCGCCCGCCCCGGCGGCGTGCTCAAACGGGCCGGTCACACCGAAGCTGCTGTGGATCTGGCTCAGCTGGCGGGCCTCAGCCCTTCAGGAGTGATCTGTGAAATCCAGAACAGCGATGGCTCCATGGCCCGCTTACCAGAGCTGCGCAGCTACGCCGATCGCTGGGGGCTGAAGCTGATCAGCATTGCTGACCTGATCCGCTACCGGCTGGAGAACGAACGCTTCGTCCGCCGCATGGCCCAGGCCCAGATGCCCAGCCGTTTCGGCAGCTTTCAGGCAGTTGGATACCGCAACGAACTGGATGGCTCCGAACACGTTGCTCTGATCAAAGGTGAGCCCAATGCCCTGAGCGAGCCCGTGCTGGTGCGCATGCATTCGGAATGCCTCACTGGGGATGCCTTCGGCTCACTTCGCTGTGATTGCCGGCCCCAGCTGGAGGCGGCCCTGCGCCAGATCGAGGCGGAAGGCGAGGGTGTGGTCGTCTACCTGCGCCAGGAAGGTCGGGGCATCGGCCTGATCAACAAATTGAAGGCCTACAGCCTCCAGGAAGCAGGGCTTGATACCGTTGAAGCCAATGAGCGGCTTGGCTTCCCTGCTGATCTCCGCAACTACGGCGTTGGCGCGCAGATCCTCTCCGACCTCGGCATCCACCGGCTGCGGCTGCTCACCAACAACCCCCGCAAGATCGCCGGCCTCGGCGGCTATGGCCTGCAGGTGGAGGAGCGGGTGCCGCTGGTGATGGACCCCGGCGCCCACAACGCCGACTACCTCGCGGCCAAGCGGGAGAAGCTCGGGCACCTGTTCGAATCCGAGAGTCCATGCGTGGTGCTGGCCCTGGCGGTGAACGTGGGGCCGGAAAGCTGGCCCACCATCCGCCAGGAAGTGGAAGCCATCGCCCAGCGCCAAGACTTCAGCCTCGAGGCCCTGCATGAACCACGCCTCCTAGCGTTGTGGGATCGACCGCAATTCGTCTGGAAATTGATTCCCGACGGTGCTGATGCAGCCCTCCTGCTCAAGAGCGTGGCGGCCCTGGCGGCGACCGAACGTGTTGGTCTGATGCGCGTTCCCACCGAGCGGATGGCCCTGCACCCGCCCCATACCCTCGAACGGGTGGAGCATCAACTCAAGGAGTTGATCAACTTGGCCAGTGACGGACTGCTGGAAAACGGCCCGTCACTGCTGCACTGGACCCGGAGCTGATCAGCCTTCCTGGATCGTCACTTTGTTGATCTTGGAACCGTTGGCCAGCTTCAGCACCACGTCCATGTTGCCGGTGTGGCCAAACACGGTGTGCACCCCATCGAGGTGGGGCTGGGCCTCATGGCAGATGTAGAACTGTGAGCCACCGGTGTTGCGACCGGCATGGGCCATGGCCAAGGTGCCGGCCTGGTGCCTCTGCTGGTTGATCTCGCAATCGATTTGGTAGCCGGGACCTCCGGTACCAGCCATGCCCCGGGCGCCCTCACGGCTGTTGGGGCATCCCCCCTGGGCCATGAAGCCGGGGATGACGCGGTGAAAGGCCAGACCGTCGTAGAAGCCGTCCTTGGCCAGCTTCACGAAGTTGGTGACGGTGTTCGGGGCATCGACTTCGAACAGCTCGAGCTCGATCAGGCCTGCTTCAGTGTCCATCAAGGCCTTGGTCATGGTGGCGCGAGCAAAATTGGAGTGTAAAGAGACGCTGAGCATGCCCGACCTCTCCCAAGCCCGCGTCGGTGTGATCGGCGGCAGTGGCCTCTATTCGATCCCCGGCTTGCGCCAGGTGGAGGAACGCTCGGTTGATACCCCTTTCGGAGCACCATCTGATCAACTGCGACAGGGAGAGCTCGAGGGGGTCGAGACCGTCTTCCTGGCCCGCCACGGCCGCCACCACCATCTGCTTCCCAGTGAAGTGCCCTATCGGGCCAACATCTGGGCGATGCGTTCGCTGGGGGTGCGCTGGCTGATCTCCCTCTCAGCGGTGGGGTCGCTGCAGGGGCATCTGCAGCCGCGCGACATGGTCGTGCCCGATCAGTTCATCGACCGCACCCGTGATCGGCCGGCCAGTTTCTTCGGCAACGGCTGCGTGGCCCACGTCAGCCTTGCGGACCCCTTCTGCCCCCAGTTGAGTGCCCTGCTGGCCGATGTCGCCGAGCAAGGCTTGCCGGAGGGTCGACAGCTGCACCGCGGTGGCACCTATCTCTGCATGGAGGGCCCCGCCTTCTCCACCCGGGCCGAAAGCAAGCTGTATCGCTCCTGGGGCTGTTCGGTTATCGGCATGACCAATCACACCGAAGCCCGCCTGGCCCGGGAAGCTGAACTGGCCTATGCCTCGTTGAGCATGGTTACCGACTTCGACTGCTGGCACGACGACCACAACGCCGTCTCGGTGGATATGGTGATCGGCAACCTTCAGGCCAATGCCTCAGCCACCGAACCGATCCTCAGTGGATTGATGCAGCGGCTCAAGCAGGAGCCTCCCGCCTCGCCGGCCCATACAGCCCTCGCCGATGCCCTGATCACGCCCAGGGATCAAGTGCCGGCACAGACCCGGTCCAACCTCGATCTGTTCACCACCCCCTATTGGGGACCGTTCAATCAGGCCTCCGCCAGCTGAACGCCGCAGGCGGCCAAGGCAGGCCGTAGCTGTTGGTCATGCTGCTGCAGAAGGGCTGCGGCCCGATCCACCGACAACGAAGCAGCGGCCATCAGCAAGGCGAGTTTCACCGATCCGCCGGCCTCCTCGAGCAGAGTCAGCCCCCGTTCTCGCTCCACGCCTGCCAGATCACGCAATATCCGCAATGAGCGGTCCACCAGCTTGCTGTTGCTGGCGGCCACGTCCACCATGCGATTACCGTAAACCTTGCCCAGCTTCACCATCACGGCGGTGGAGAGGGTGTTCAACGCCAACTTTGTGGCGGTTCCGGCTTTCATCCGAGTGGATCCCGTCAGCAGCTCAGGGCCCGTGATCAAGCGGATGTCGATGTCGCAGGGCAGAGGTGCCTGCTCCGTCGGAACGCAGGCCATGGCGATAGCAAGGGCTCCGAGCCTTTTGGCGAACGCCAACCCACCGCGCACGTAGGGGGTGGTGCCGCCGGCAGCGATGCCCACCAGGCAGTCCTTGGCGCAGAAGCCCCGCTCCTCCAGAGCAGCGCGACCGGCGGCCTCAATGTCCTCAAGCCCTTCGGAGCTGCGCAGCAGCGCGGCGGAACCACCGGCAAGAATCCCCTGTACCTGCTGGGGATCACTGCAGAAGGTGGGCGGGCATTCCGCGGCGTCCAACACTCCCAGCCGCCCGGAGGTGCCAGCACCGAGATAGAAGAGGCGGCCACCGGCACGGAGGCGCTCGGCAACGGCATCAACCGCCTGGGCCAGGGTCGGAGCCACCGCGGCGACCGCTTCCTGGGAGCGACGATCCTCGTCCGCAAACAACTCCACCAGCGCCAGGGTGTCGAGTTGATCCAGGCGTGAACTGCGCTGGTTAGTCTGCTCAGTGAGCAGATGGCCACGGTCGCTGGAGGGCTGCAGATTGGGGTCAAACACGGCCATGGCTCAGAGCAGACCCTCCAGGCGCCGCCGCAGCTCATCCAGTTCAGGATTCGATTCCAGTTCGGTCTCCAGTCCCTGGCGCGTCGGCTCCACGGCCTGCCGCTCTGCCATCGCGTCGTCCGTAACCGCGTCGTCCTTCCAGTTGCTCACATCGCGGTTGCTCTGGGGCGGCGCCATGAACAGACGCTCCTCATCGTTGCTGGGTACAAAGCCCGACTCGATCAGGCGGGCCTCGTAGCCGGCCTCACGGCAGAACAGATCCACATCTTCACGGTCGAGGGCCTCCACCGTGGGAACCGGAAAGTCCTGGGCCTCCAGAAGGCCAGCATAACGCTCGGCATCGTCGGGGTTCTCAAACAATAGAACCACAGTTCGTCCGGCGATTTCAAGCGAGTGGATGCCTTCGCTATCCGTACCGGCATCAAAGAGCAGGACGTGGACGCGCATCGGGAAAACCGTCAGATCAACCGGTCCGGAGTCTCACCCATCGTCAACCACCCTGCTCGGATTCGCTCGCCAGTTCCTGAAGGCGCCGGTAGAGGGCCCGTTCCGCATCACCAAGATCCGACGGAATCACCACAACGATCTCCACCAACTGGTCACCCCGCTCGTCATCCAGCTGCAGCCCGCGCCCCCGCAGCCGCAGCAAACGTCCACTGGATGAGCCTGGAGGAACCTGCAGCGTCACAAGGCCATCCAGGGTCGGCACATCCACAGCGCAGCCGAGGGCCGCATCCGGCGGGAACAGCATCAGCTTGTAGAGCACCCGCAGACCGTCAATCCGCAGCCCGTCGTCGGTCACAACCCGGAGCTGCAGGAAATGATCACGGCCACCGGGGGCAACGCCTTCAAGCCGCAGACGCCATCCATCACCTGCAAAGGGGGGCGTGTTCAGCTGGATCACTGTACCGTCATCGAGCGTCAGTTCTACCACGGTTCCCTGGAGAGCCTGATCCGGGGTGAGATGAACCACCGACTCGAGATCTTCCACGGCACGCACCGGCGGCGGCGGCGGCGGTGCCGACACTGGAGGTTCATGGCCTCTGGTTTCACGGCTGGCGTCATCACCCCGGAAGGGTGAATCGGTTTTCATGTCGGCCTCAGCCCTCGATCGGCCTGATCCGCCGCTGAAGATCACATCGAGGTAGTCCTCAAAATCAGGGAAGCCCTGGGCAAAAGGATCGGCAACATCCACGCTGGAACAATCCCCCCGCTGCCAGGCCTCACGCCGGCGGGGATCACTGAGCACCGCGTAGGCCTCATTGACCAACTTGAAGCGCTCTTCAGCAACGGGATCATTGCTGTTGAGATCGGGATGCCAGCGGCGCGCCTCCCGGCGAAAGGCTCGTTTCAGTTGCTGATCCGTGCAGTCGGAATCGACCCCCAGCAGAGACCAGTAATCAGGCTCAGCGGTAGATGTCATCGTCCCAAGGTGCAGGGTCACGACGGCTCAGAGCACGGCCACGTTCACCCGGACGGCTGGGGGGACCCCAAGGGTCGTCGTCCCAGCCGTCCGCAAACAGCTCATCTTTGAGGGAGCCCAGGGTGTTGCGAATCCCCTGAAGCGGGCTGCCATCGGCCTGACGTTCCGCCGACAGACGACGGTTCAGCCCGAACAACGCCTCCTCGAGGCCACTCACGCAGAGATCAAGCTCCTGAAGGTCGTCGTTGGCGAGGCAGTCCTGCACGTCACGCATGGCCATTTCAACGGCCCGTTGCTGGCGTTCAGCTCCATAGGGCCCAAGCTCGAGCGAGACATCCCGCAACCGCCGTTCCGCCTGAGCGAGCAGGGTCTGAGCCCGGTTACGGCGCTCGATCTGGTTGCGTTTGCGCCTGTCCTCATCAGCCCTGGCTTCCGCTTCCGCCAGCAGAGCGGTCACATCCTCCTCATTGAGATTCGAGCCGCCCTGGATCGACACCGACTGTTTGCGGCCCGTGGTGCGGTCGGTGGCACTGACCTGCAGCAGGCCATTGGCATCGATGTCGAAGGCCACCTGCACCTGGGGGACCCCCCGCGGGGCCGGTGGAATCCCGGAGAGCCGGAAACGACCGAGGGATTTGTTGTCCGTCGCCATCTGGCGCTCCCCTTGCCAGACATGGATTTCCACGGACGACTGATTGGCTTCCGAGGTGCTGAACACATCCGACTGACGCACGGGGATCGGCGTGTTGCGGGGAATCAGGACCTTCATCAATCCACCGATCGTCTCCAGTCCCAGCGACAGGGGGGTGACGTCGTTGAGCAGCAGATCTCTGAGTTCACCGGTGAGGATTCCGGCCTGCACCGCAGCACCGATCGCCACCACCTCGTCAGGGTTCACCGATTGGCAGGGATCGATCGGCACCAAGGTGCGCACCAATTGCTGAACCATCGGCATCCGCGTGGCACCACCCACCAGCACGACGTCATCGATGTCGTCAGCCGACCAACCGGAGTCACGGAGTGCTGCCTGGACTGGACTCAGCAGACGATCCAGCACATCGGGACAGAGGCCTTCGAAGGTGGCGCGGTCCAGGCGGGTTTCGATGTGGAGAGGACCATCGCTGCCGGTGGCGATGAAGGGAAGTGAAATCGGGGCGCTCAGCACACCGGAAAGTTCCTGCTTCGCCTTCTCAGCAGCTTCCGTCAACCGCTGCAGAGCCTGACGATCGCGCCGTAGATCAACCTTGTGCTTTTCTTCGAAGGCATCAGCCAGCCAGTTGACGATGCGTTGATCGAAATCATTGCCGCCGAGTTGGGTGTCGCCGTTCGTCGCCTTGACGTCAAAAACTCCATTGGCGATGCGCAGCAGCGACACGTCAAAGGTGCCTCCACCCAGGTCGAAGACAAGCACGCGTTTGACGGCGCTGCGGTCAAAGCCATAGGCCAGAGCAGCCGCAGTGGGCTCATTGAGAATGCGCTCCACCGAGATGCCGGCCAAGCGTCCGGCGTCGCGGGTGGCTTGGCGCTGCGCGTCATTGAAATAAGCGGGCACGGTCACCACCGCCGCTTCCACCGGTTCACCCAGGTAGGTGGACGCATCGTCAACCAGTTTGCGGATGATGCTGGCCACCAGCTCTTCCGGTGCATACTCCCGCTCGGTCACCGGACAGGGCACCCGGACCTGCCCCTGGTCGTTGGCACGAACCGTGTAGGGAACCGACAGGCTGCTGTTTTCCAGTTCGTCCCAGTCCCGGCCGACGAACCGCTTCAGGTTGGAGAAGGTATTACGGGGGCTGAGCACCAGCTGGCGCCGGGCCAGCTGCCCCACCAGCAGTTCCTGATCCTTGGTGTATCCGACAACAGATGGGGTGGTTCGGCCACCCTCGGCATTGGCGATCACGTGGGGACGACCTGCCTCCAGCACAGCGACAACCGAATTGGTGGTCCCCAGATCGATTCCGACGATCCGCCCCATATCCCTGAAAACTTGATCCCCACGCTAACGGCAGGTTTAAACCGGCTCCAGCCCCCGCTTAAGCCGTTCTTAATGACCTCCAGCGGTTCGGGTCATACGTTGTAAGGGCGCGCCATTGGATGCATGTTCGACGCGGACAGTCGTTACTTGCTCCGAAGCCGTCCACCAGCGGAAAAGTTGGTGGACATCAGTTTCAGAAATCTCGCCATCGCCATGGCCTCCGTCGTGGCGATCATTCTGTTCTCCATCCTTCTGGTCGTTTTCCAGGGGAGCCTGGATTCCATGGCCCGCTACGGCTGGCAATTTCTGGTCACCTCAAACTGGAATCCCGTGGACGATCAGTACGGGGCCGGGGCCGCGATCTACGGCACCTTGATCACATCGCTGCTGGCCTTGTTGATCGCGGTGCCCCTCGGGGTCGGCACAGCCATTTTCATCACCGAAGACATCATCCCTAAGCGGATGCGAGACGTGATCGGCCTGATGGTGGAACTGCTCGCGGCTATTCCATCGGTGGTGCTTGGCCTCTGGGCCATTTTCGTGATGGAACCTTTCATCAGGCCTGGGCTTGAACTGCTCTATCAGCTGTTCAACTGGTTCCCCCTGTTCAGCACCCCACCGATGGGTCCAGGCACCATTCCTGCGGTATTGATCCTGGTGGTGATGATCCTGCCGATCATCACGGCGATCTCCCGTGATTGCCTGAATCAGGTTCCACCGCAACTACGCCAGGCGGCCTATGGGATTGGCACAACACGCTGGGAGGCCATCATCAATGTAATTCTCCCGGCAGCGATTTCCGGCATCATTGGTGGTGTGATGTTGGCGTTGGGCCGGGCCATGGGTGAGACCATGGCGGTGACGATGATCATCGGCAATTCGAACAACTTCAGTGTGTCCCTGCTGGCACCCGGCAACACCATCGCGGCGATGTTGGCCAATCAATTTGGTGAGGCGGACGGCTCCCAAGTGTCATCACTGATGTATGCAGCGTTCGTGTTGATTGTTCTCACCTTGTGCGTGAATATTTTTGCTCAGTGGATCGTGAAGCGTTTGAGCCTGAAGTACTGACATGACGCAGACGCTCACCCAAAACAAAGTTGAGGCAGCATCTGACCTCAGCTACAAGCCCTTTCAACGCAGAAACATCAGCAGCAGGGCCTTCTCGTTCCTGGCGGCCCTGTTTGCCGTCATCGCTGTTCTGCCCTTGATCCTAGTGCTGGGTTATGTGCTCGTGCAGGGGGGCAGCAAGATCAGCCTTGGCTTGCTGACGCAACTTCCACCGCCACCAGGCTTCGAAGACGGCGGGATCGCTAATGCGATCGTCGGAACGCTGGTGGTGACGGCCATCGCCGCACTGATCGCCGTTCCGGTGGGCGTTGGCGGCGGCGTGTTTCTGGCTGAATACTCCCGTTCGGGATGGTTCGCTCAGTTCATCCGATTCGGCACCAATGTGCTGGCCGGAGTGCCATCGATCATCGCCGGTGTGTTCATCTATGGAACCATCGTCACCAGCCGAATTCTGTTCGGGAACGCCTACAGCGCCGTGGCCGGTGGCATGGCACTGGCTGTGCTGATGATTCCCACAATGATCAAAACGACCGATGAAGGGTTAAAGCTGGTACCCGACGATCTTCGACGTGGTGCCCTCGGAGTGGGGGCGTCCCGGTTCGTCACCGTTGTTCGAATCACGCTCCCTACCGCATTAACTCCGATCGCAACAGGAGTTGTTCTTGGCATCGCCAGGGCAGCAGGGGAAACAGCACCTTTGATCTTCACAGCACTGTTCTCACCGTTCTGGTCGGATCTGCTCACACCGGAAGGGATCTTCGCTCCAATCGCAACCCTTTCGGTGATGATCTACAACTTCGCGATCATGCCCTACGAATTTCACAATGAGTTGGCGTGGGCCGCATCGTTTGTACTCGTGGTGATGATTCTGGCTCTGAACCTCCTCTCCCGCTGGCTGGCGCAATTTGCTGCCAAACAAACCACTTCCTACGTAAAATAATGACGACTTTTCAACAGCCTCAAGTCACCGAGTTTCACAACACAGATGTCGCTCTTTCCCTGCAGAACGTCACGATCAGCTACGGTAATTTTGAAGCCGTCAAAAATGTCTATTGCGAGATTCCCCGCGGCAAGGTGACAGCCTTCATTGGCCCATCCGGCTGTGGCAAGTCCACGGTGCTTCGTTCATTGAATCGAATGAACGATCTAATCGAAGGCTGCTCACTTAAGGGGAGCATCCTGTTTGGGGGTATTGACCTCTACAAGCCCAGGATTGATCCCGTGGAAGTGCGCCGCCGGATTGGGATGGTGTTCCAACAACCCAATCCATTCCCACAGAGCATCTACGAAAACATCGCCTTCGGTGCTCGCATCAACGGCTACACGGGAGACATGGATGAGCTTGTTGAACGCTCCCTTCGCCAGGCTGCAGTTTGGGATGAGTGCAAAGATAAGCTGAATGAGAGCGGTTATTCGCTGTCCGGCGGACAACAACAGCGCCTTTGCATCGCCCGCACGATCGCGATCCAGCCGGAAGTGATCCTCATGGATGAGCCCTGTTCAGCCCTCGACCCCATCTCCACCTTGAAGATCGAGGAGACGATGCATGAGCTCAAGAAGAGCTTCACCATCGTGATCGTGACCCACAACATGCAGCAGGCCGTTCGCGTCAGTGACATGACCGCCTTCTACAACGCAGAGGCCGTTGAAGGCGGAACAGGAAAGGTGGGTTACCTCGTGGAATTCAACGACACCGACAAGATCTTCAACGCCCCCCAACAGCAGGCCACCCAGGACTACGTTTCCGGTCGCTTCGGCTGATCTTCTGTCATCAGACCCGGCCAAGACCGTGGTTGTTGTTCAGGCCTCAGATGGGCAAAAAAAATCCGGTCCTGAAGGACCGGAGAAGCGGAGAGCGAGGGATTCGAACCCTCGATAGAGTTGCCCCTATACAGCATTTCCAGTGCTGCGCCTTCGACCACTCGGCCAGCTCTCCACCGGCTAAATGGGGCAGGTGAGAATGTAGCAGGGCACTGCCGGCAGACCTTCATGCGTCCCAGCCACAGGATCACGATTCACTGGCGCCAGGAGGGTCGCACCATCACCCACGACGTCCCAGAAGGGGACTACATCCTGCACAGCTTCGAAGAACAGGGCGACCCACTTCCTTTCTCCTGCAGGAACGGATGCTGCACTGAGTGCGCCGTTCGCGTGCAGAGCGGTACCCTCGACCAGCGTGAAGCCATGGGTCTGTCGCGGGAGCTGCGGGCCAAGGGCTATGGCCTTCTTTGTGTGGCCCGCGCCGTCGGCCCCCTGGAAGCTGAAACCCAGGATGAGGATGAGGTGTACGAGCTCCAGTTCGGACGCCACTTCGGCAAAGGGCGCGTCACCGCTCGAATTCCCCTCGAGGAGGAGTGAGCATGCAGGAATCGATCTGCAGTCGGGCCGCCCGCGAGGGCGGTCTTACCTCAAGCGACCTGGAGCGTCTTGTCGCTGTGGCCCGCTCAACGGCCGATGCCGGTGGCCAGGAACTGATGCGCCATTACGGCTGCCTGTCGTCCATCGAAAGCAAAGGGCGCATCGGCGACCTGGTCACCAATGCCGACGTTGCAGCCGAACGCATCGTCTTGAAGCTGCTGGCGAAGCAGACCCCTGAAATTGCTGTGCTGGCAGAGGAAAGCGGGGCAGCCGGTCAGCAGGACGGACTGAGATGGTGTGTTGACCCTCTCGATGGGACAACGAACTTCGCCCACGGCTATCCCTTCTTTGCTACCTCGATCGGGCTCACCCTGGGCCAGCAACCAATTCTCGGGGCCATCGCTGTGCCCTTTCTCAAGGAGATGTACTGGGGGGCACCGGGGATCGGATCGTTCTGCAACGACAGCCCCTTGCAGGTGAGCGACTGCGAACGGCTCGAAGACTCCCTGCTCGTGACCGGTTTCGCTTACGACCGGCACACCCGACTCGACAACAACTACGCCGAGTTCTGCTGGTTCACCCATCGCACCCACGGCGTGCGCCGGGGCGGTGCTGCAGCGGTGGACCTGGCCTCTGGGGCCGCTGGCCGCCAGGACGGCTACTGGGAGAGGGGCCTCTCTCCCTGGGATCTGGCGGCTGGAGTGGCGTTGGTGGATCTGGCCGGTGGAACCGTCACCGGGTATGGCAATCGACCCTTCGACCTCTCCAGAGGCCGGGTCGTTGCCGCTGGCGCCAGTCTGCATGCGGCGATCACCGATGGGTTGTCTCAGGTGAAACCACTGCCGGGAGCCGCCTTCGGTGCGCCCGAGGTCACGGCCATGGGATCCTGAGGCGTGGCCGAGAGGACGTGAGATGGCGCTGCAACCTGCAGCTGGCGCAAAGGATCTGAATCCACGCCAGGTGGAGACCAACCGACAGCTAACGGAACGTCTTGCGTCGGTCTACCGCCTCTGGGGCTACGACGAGGTGTCGCCACCCCGGGTGGAACGCCTGGCCACCCTGATGGCCGGCGGTGCCATCGATAGTGCAGACATTGTTCGTCTGGTGGCCGATGATCCCCTCGGGCTGCGACCGGAGATGACGGCCTCCATCGCCAGAGCCGCCTGCACCCGATTTGCAGATCGCCAGAGACCGCTGCGGCTCTGGGCCTTCGGCACGGTGTTCCGCACCCGTTCCGCCGATGAGGGGGGGCAGTGCATTGAAGAAAACCTGCAGAGCGGCGTTGAACTGTTCGGTGTCAGCGGCAGCGAAGCGGAGATGGAGCTGCTCAGCCTATTGATGGCCTCTGTTCAGACCCTGGGGCTGAAGGCCAGCCAGAAACCAAGACTGTTGCTGGGACACACCGCCCTAATGGATCTGGTGCTTCGTCCGTTTAGTGGTGCGTTGCGTGATCAGATCCGCACGGCACTGATCGATTTCGACCGTTTGGCCATCGAGAGCTTCGATCTGGCTGACGGTGAGAAGACCAGGCTTCTCTCCCTGATGGACTGCCGCGGCACCCCCGACCAGGTGCTGGCGCAGCTCACCAGCCTCTGCGGGGAGCAGCCGGTCTTCGACGAGCTGCGTCGCCTCTGCGCCCATCTGGCCTCGGCGGCTCAGGCTCAGGCGGTGACGATCCAGCTGGACCCAACCTTCCAACCCCATTTCGAGCTCTACACCGGCCTGGTGTTCCAGCTGGTCTGTGATGGCCGCAGTTCACCGGTGGTGATTGCCCGCGGCGGTCGTTACGACGATCTGGTGCGCCGATGCGGCGCGACGGATAAGCGGGCTTTTGGCGCCGGGTTCAGTCTGGCGATCGACCCGATCCGCGAACTGATTTCGGACCTGGATACTGCCGAGCAACAGCAGTCCGATGTTCTCGTTGCCTTTTCAAAGGCCTCGAATCTTGAATCCGCCATGGAACGTCAGCGCAGCTGGCATGAGCAGGGTCGAACAGCAGTGATAGCCCTAGAACCATTGGCGTCTAAGAAGGAAGCTGAACAGCAGGCGAAGGCCCAGGGTGGTCTGCAGCTGGATTGGGTCGATCCTTAGGATCCCGCTGTGCAGCAGGATCTCTATGGCTCATTCCATCGTCACTGACGTTTGCGAGGGCGTCGCTGACTGCGTTGATGCATGCCCCGTGGTCTGCATCGACCAAGGAAAAGGAAAGAACAAAAAGGGAACCGACTTCTACTGGATCAATTTCGACACCTGCATCGATTGCGGCATCTGCCTGCAGGTGTGTCCCGTTGAGGGGGCCATCGTTGCCGAGGAGCGTCCAGACCTTCAGAAGACGCCCTGATGAGCTGGAACGAGGTACGGAGAACCCCCCTGAAACAGCCGTTGAGCCGGGGTGAAACCTGTCTCTAGTGTCTGGTTTTTCACAGCAAAGGAATGGCGGTGCTGGAGGAACAGGGTCAGATTCAGATCCACACCGAAAATATTTTCCCAATCATCAAGAAGGCCGTCTATTCAGGCCACGAGGTGTTTTTGCGGGAGCTGGTCAGTAATGGTGTGGACGCCATCAGCAAGCGCCGGATGGCTGCCATGGCTGGCGATTGCAGCGAAGGGGATGACGGAGCCATCCGGATCACGGTGGATCGTGAGGCCAAGACGGTCACCATCAGCGACAACGGCATCGGCATGACCGCCGATGAGGTGAAGCGCTACATCAATCAGGTGGCTTTCTCCAGTGCAGAGGATTTCCTGGAGAAGTACAAACAGGAAAACGACGCCATCATTGGCCACTTCGGCCTGGGCTTCTACTCCAGCTTCATGGTGGCCGAGCGGGTCGAGCTGCTGACCCGTTCAGCCCGGCCCGAAACTGAAGCTGTGCGCTGGAGCTGTGATGGTTCCCCGAACTTCAACCTCACGGCCGCCGAGAAAGAGCAGCCCGGCACGGACGTGATCCTTCATCTGATGGAGGACGAGCTCGAATATCTCGAACCGGCTCGGATCCGCACCCTTATCAACACTTACTGCGACTTCATGGCAGTACCGGTGCAGCTGGAAGGGGAAACCATCAACAAGATGGATACCCCCTGGCGCAAAAGCGCCAGAGATCTGAGTGATCAGGATTACATCGATCTCTACCACTACCTGTATCCCTTCCAGGGCGACCCCCTGCTCTGGGTTCACCTCAACACCGACTATCCCTACAACCTCCAGGGCATTCTTTTCTTCCCCAAGCAGACCGGTCGTACCGACTGGGAGAAGGGGGAAATCAAGCTGTACTGCAACCAGGTGTTCGTCAGCGATTCGATCAAGGAAGTAGTTCCGCGCTATCTGTTGCCCCTGCGGGGGGTGATCGATTCAGCCGACATCCCTCTGAATGTGAGCCGCAGTGCCCTGCAGACCGACCGACGCGTCCGCTCGATCGGCAACTTCGTCGCCAAGAAAGTGTCCGACCGGCTGAGGAACTTGAAAAAGGAGGATCCCAAGGGCTACGCCGAGGCCTGGGATGCTCTGGCACCTTTCGTGAAGATCGGCGCCATGGAAGACGAGAAGTTCGCCGAGCAGGTGTCTGAATTGATCCTGTTCGCCACCACCGCTGCGGCGGGGGAAGGGGACGACGCTGACCCAATCGCCTGCGATGGCAGTGCCTTGACCACCCTGGAGGGATACCGCAACCGACTGGCCGCGGATCAGAACAAGCGCGTGCTCTACAGCACTGATGACGTTGTTCAGGCTGGAGCGCTCAATCTCTGGACCTCCCAGGGCGCAGAGGTACTGAAGCTGGAGACGGTGATCGACACCCAGTTCATCCCCTGGCTGGAACGTCGCCACGAGAAACTCACCTTCCAGCGCGTCGACTCGGAACTGGACGAGAGCCTCAAGGACAACGACGCTGAACTCACCGATCAGGACGGCACCACGGAGTCAGACCGACTGCGGGATCTGATCAAAGAGGCCCTGGCCAACGACAAGGTGACCGTTCAGGTGCAGGCACTGAAAGCCGAGGGGGCACCGCCGGCAATGATTCTTTTGCCGGAACAGATGCGTCGGCTGAACGACATGGGCGCCTTGATGGAACAACGCCTGCCGGGCCTTCCGGAGCATCACGTTCTGCTGGTGAACCGGCGGCATCCACTCGTGGAGGGGATGTTGAAGTTGCGTGCCGGGGGCGTGCTGGTGGGAACAGCGGAAACGTCTCCAACCGCAACCCTGGCCGAGGATGTGGCCCGTCATCTGTATGACATGGCGCGGCTGGGCGTCGGAGGGCTTAAGCCCAATGAGCTGACCGGATTCCAGACCCGGAGTGCTGAGTTGATGGGTGCCTTGATGCAAAGAGGACTTTGAGCTGAAGATCTTTTGCTAAATTGATTGTTTGGAACTGGTTTCTTCAGCTCCAAACAACCTCTCAGTAGAAGGACATCGTCATGTCACGGGTATGTCAGCTCACCGGTACTCGCGCCAACAACGGCATGGCCGTGAGCCATTCCCACATCCGCACCAAGAAGCTGCAGCAGGCCAACCTGCAGCAGCGACGCCTCTGGTGGGCGGAAGGCAACCGCTGGGTGAAGCTGCGTGTCACCACCCGTGCCCTGAAAACCATCCAGAAGAAAGGCCTGGGCGCCTATGCCAAGTCTTTGGGCATTAACCTGGCCAAAATCTGAGATCTTGAACGGGTGAATCGGCGGAAATACTAGTCAAGTCCGGCATTTTCTTTGCAGCTCTGACGCTTTCACCCTCGCGGGCTTCGGCCCTCGGGGGTGTTGTTTTGGAAACAGGCGCGACCGTTTCCGATTTTGATCTGCCCGGATCCAGCCAGTCCGAACCCGATCGGAAGCAAGCGAGCAACCGTGATCTACGCGGCCGCTCGCTTACGGCTCATTCTACCCAAGGGTTCACCGGCGGATGCACAATCGAAGCCAGGGGCTTCGAAAGCCTCCACAACGGCTTCCTTCAGGCTGGAGTCGAGGTGAGCGGCATCAGCGCCGACAGCGTTGACGACCACAAATCCTTCTGTGAAAGCGAGGGGTTGAGCTTCCCTCTGCTGTCGGATCCCGACTGAACTATGAGCAAGGCCTACGGGTCCTGGATGGCTCCATACTCGCTACGCTCACCTTCCTGATCAATCCCGACCCCGACGGGGTCTTGCGTGAGCGTTGGGTGGCAGTTCGACCCAGCGGTCTACGTCAGGGAGGTGCTGGATTCGTTGATGTCTTTTCAGAACAAAGCCACCGTTTGACAAAAAAGGGCTTTTGCTGAATGGTGGACCGAACGAAGCGACGTTCGAATAAATGGGTACGGGTCAAAGTTCGTTCGTAATCCTCTACCACCGCACGCCGTTCGACGAATCAAAAGACAAGAACGGAAAAAGAATGTGGGTCGATCAAAAAAGCCCTAACGGGATTATTCCGACGCTTCGTAATCTCTTTCGAAGCTGCAAAAAGGGCACTTGGATTGCCTGGAGACGTGTTAACGATCAGTCGAATGAGGGCACAGAACGGTTTGATATGGACAACCCCTCGCCGTTCACTCTGTGCCGAATCCCCTTAGAAGATGAACAGATCTCCAGTTTTTATCACATCACATCCAAAGAATGCTTTTGGCCAATTCTACATACATTTCCCACTTATTTCAATGTCAACAACGCAAACTGGAAGATTTTTGAAGAGGTCAACAAACGTTTCGCCATGGCGGCCTGTGCGGAAGCCGCTGAAGGCGCAACGGTGTGGGTGCATGACTACAACCTTTGGTTGGCTCCGGGATACATCCGAACCGAACGTCCAGACCTGAAGATTGCCTTTTTCCATCACACTCCTTTCCCAGGGAATGATGTTTTCGCCATCCTTCCCTGGCGTGAGCAGATTCTTGAAAGCTTGCTCTGTTGTGATGTCGTCGGCTTTCATATTCCCCGCTACACAGAAAACTTTGCCCGTGCCGCCACCACCTTGGTGGGCGCCAAACGTGGATCCAAAGTCCCGGTGGATAAGAAATTCATTGAGGTCGGCACCGCCCTGTCGGAAGGCACGGTCACCAGTCACCTCGAGCACAACGGCCGCACCATTCAGCTACTCAGCTCTCCGGTGGGCACCTCACCGGATCTGATTCAGGAGTTGTGCTGGAGCCCTTCGGTTGAAAGCCATGGCGAATTGATCGTTCAAGACACCAAAAAAGGCCGAAAACTGATCCTCTCCGCTAGTCGTGTGGATTACACCAAGGGGAACGAAGAGTTGCTGCTGGCTTTTGAACGTCTGTTGGAACGACGCAAGGATCTGCACGGGCAGGTGGTGCTGATGCTGGCCTGTGTAGCCGCTGCCAGTGGAATGAAGATCTACGAAGACACCCAACGCTCAATCGAGGAAATGGCCGGGCGAATCAATGGCCGCTTCAGCCAGATCGATTGGGTCCCCATCCGCTTTTCTACCCGCCGGATTCCCTACGACGAAATGATCGCCTGGTTCTGCCATGCCGATGTCTGCTGGATCACACCGCTGCGGGATGGACTGAATCTGGTGGCTAAGGAATACGCCGCCGCTCGACGCAACCGTGGTGGGGTTCTTGTGCTCTCGGAATTCACCGGGGCCTCAGTTGTGCTCGATGGCGCCGTGCTCACCAATCCGTATTCGAATCGCCGCATGGATGAGGCTATCGAATCGGCACTGAAAATGGATGAAGACGAACAGCGCGACCGAATGAGCCGCATGATCGATGCCGTGGAGAGCTACACGGTTAGCGACTGGGCGGAGGAACAGATGTCTGGCCTGTCGCCCTCGACCCCGCAATGAAACTGCGCCGCTGGCTCGTAGGCGGCACCTTGGCGCTGGTGATGGCCCTGGGAGTTCTGGTTGGATCAGCCTCCTTTCGAGCGGAGCAGGTGAGCATCCTCATGCCCTCGTCCTTCACCGATGCCAGTGCTGATCTGGTGAAGGCTTTCAACCGCGAGCATCGAGGCCGGATTCATCTCAAGTTGATTCGAGGTCCGTTGAACACGGAATCGATTTCAGACCTGGCGATCAGCAGTCTTCTCCTCGGGGATGCGCCGTTCGACGCGCTGTTGATGGATGTCACCTGGTTGCCGAAATATGCCGCCGCCGGCTGGCTGGAACCGCTGGATCCCTGGTTTGATGAGGACGACCAGGAGCAGCTGGTGCAAGGGGCACGGCTGGGCAATGACTACGACGGTCATCTCTACCGCTGGCCCTTGGTGGCCGATGTGGGACTGCTCTACTGGCGCACGGATCTGATGAATCAGCCACCGACAACGCCCGAGGCGTTGGTGGACGTTGCTGGACGCCTCGTTGAAAGCCAAGCCGTTGCCAACGGTTTTGTCTGGCAGGGGCGTCAGTACGAAGGCCTGAGCTGCGACTTTCTTGAAGTGCTGCAGGGCTTCGGCGGTGACTGGATGGACACTACCAACAACACCATGAAGCTCGATTCGCCTGCGGCGACGGCCGCCGCAGCCTGGTTGAACGATCTGATCGGCGAAGGCGTCAGCCCTTATGCCGTGACCAATTACGCCGAGGCGGAGTCGCTTCAGGCCTTCAAAGCCGGGGATGCTGCTCTGATGCGCAACTGGCCCTACGCCTGGGCTGAACTGCAGAAGGACGACAGCAAGGTCAGAGGCAACGTCGGTATCAGCCTAATGGTGGCGCAACCGGGTGAACGTCCCGGAGCCACCCTCGGCAGCTGGGGGCTGAGCCTGATGCGGCAATCGCAGCACCAGGAGGCAGCGGTAGAAGCAATTCGCTATCTCACCAGCGAAGCCGCCCAGCGGGAGCGCTTTCTCAACAACGGTTATACCCCCATCCAAGCGGATCTGTTCAACGACCCGGAGATGCTGAAGGCCTGGCCCGTGCTGCCGGATCTGTTGGCGGCCTTGAACCATGCGGTGGTTCGTCCGCCAACCCCGCTGTATGCCCAGCTGAGCGATGTGGTGCAGAGGGAACTCAACGGCTTGTTCACCGCTGCCGGGTCCGCCGATGAGGCCATGGCCACCAGTCAGCAGCGGAGCCAGACCCTGCTGCTTGCTGCGGGAGCCATGCCATGACCATGCTCGTGGCTGCTCCTGCGCTGCTGTGGATCGCGGTGGTCTTCGGCTGGCCGATGCTTCGCTACGCCTGGCTGAGCTTCCACGCTGATTCCGTTCTCACCGGCCTTGAACCGGTGGCCAACGGCGGGGCCAACTGGTGGCGACTGGCGACTGATCAGCGCTTCTGGCTGGATGCCGGACAAACCGCGCGTTTCGCCCTGATCTCCGTGGGTTTGGAGTTGCTGTTGGCCCTGGCCATTGCGCTGCTGCTCCACCAGCGCTGGCGCGGCAGAGGCGCCGTTCGCGCACTGACCCTGCTGCCCTGGGCCCTGCCCACAACGATGATGGCCCTGGGCTGGCGCTGGATCTTCAACACCCCCTATGGCCCGATCGAGGTGCTGGCGCGAAGCCTTGGCCTCAACTCCCTGGATCTGTTGTCAACCCCATCGATTACCTGGCTGGTGATCGTGTTTGCCGATGTCTGGAAAACAACGCCCTTCATCACGCTGATTCTTCTGGCGGGGCTCCAGAGCATTCCCGACGACCTCTACAGCGCCTTTCGGCTGGAAGGGGGAACGCCACTTCAGGCGCTTCGCAGGGTCACCTTGCCGCTGCTGCTTCCCTACATCCTGCTGAGCCTTCTGTTCCGCTTGGCCCAGGCCTTCGGGGTGTTCGATCTGGTGCAGGTGCTCACTGGTGGTGGTCCCGCCGGCAGCACCGAAAGCATCGCCCTCTATGCCTACCTCAACAGCATGCGCTTCCTTGATTTCGGCTACAGCGCCACGGTGATCCTCGCGGGATTTCTGCTGCTCACTGCGCTGATCCTGGCTGGCACGTTGCTACTGAGGAGCTTCGGTCTGCTGAGGCCCCTGGACCGATGATGCATGGACAGATGACACGACGTTCCCTCTGGATCGCACTGCTGCTGGTCTGGTCCCTTGGTCCGATGCTGTGGCAGCTGGTGAGCTCCTTCACCAGCGCCGATGCCCTGGTCAATGACCAACTGAGCTTGTTGAGCCGTTGGACGCTCAACAACTACCGGGATCTGCTCAGCACCGATCCACCGTTCTGGTGTTACCTGTTCAACAGCAGCTTGGTGGCCTCCCTCACCACACTGCTCACCTTGACGCTCGCCATCCCAGCCGCCTACGGCATGGCCAAACTCCCGGATCGGTGGAAGGGAAGCCTCCGGGCCGCGGTGGTGGGAGCCGCCCTGTTTCCTTATGTACTTGTGTTCCTGGCACTGCTCGAACTGGCCCGCACCTTTGCGCTGGGCAACAACCTGATCGCCATCGCCATTCCCTACAGCGCTCTGTCAATGCCTCTAGCCCTGCTGCTGCTCACGGCAGCGTTTGAAGCCCTGCCTAACGATCTCGAGAACGCAGCAAAGCTGGAGGGGCTGTCGCTATGGCAACGGCTGCGCTGGGTGCTGCTCCCCTTAATTGCTCCGGCCTCCGCCAGCACGGCAATCCTGGTGTTCCTGTTCGCCTGGAATGAATACCCCGTGGCCCTCACCTGGCTGAGCCGCAGCGATCTGCTCACATTGCCGGTGGCGATGGCCCGAATTGCGGGATCATCCACCTACTCGGTCCCCTACGGCACCTACGCAGCAGCCACCGTGCTCGGTGCCATTCCTCTTCTGGTGCTGATGCTGGTGTTCCAGCGCCAGATCGTCAGTGGACTCACCAACGGAGCCATCAAGGGATGACACTGGAACTTCGGGCTATTAACAAACGCTTCGGCGAGCATCAGGTTCTCAACCAGCTCGACCTCGATGTGGCCAACGGCGAATGCGTTACTCTGCTGGGGGCAAGCGGCTGTGGGAAAAGCACGGCCTTGCGCCTGATCGCCGGGCTCGATCACCCCGATCAAGGTTCGATTTGCATCAATGGTGCGGAGATGGTTGACGTGCCCGCTGAACGTCGCCGGGTGGGGATGGTGTTTCAAAGCTATGCCCTGTTCCCTCATCTGAATGTGTGGGAGAACCTCGAACTGGGGCTGCGCATCCGGGGCGGCACAGCCGGCACCCGCGATGAACGGATCCGCAGCATCCTGGAGGTGTTGCAGCTCAGCGGGCAGGCCCGGCAACGGCCCTCACAACTATCCGGCGGACAGCGTCAGCGGGTCGCCCTGGCCCGAGCCCTGTTGCGGGATCCCCTCGTGTACCTGCTCGATGAGCCGATGAGCAATCTGGATGCCCAGTTGCGCGAGGACTTGCGACCTCAATTGCGCCGCCTGATGATTGGTGGTGAACAGCCTGTGGTTTACGTCACCCATGACCAGCAGGAGGCGATGGCGCTCGCCGATCGCATCGCTGTGATGCGCGAGGGAAGCATTGAACAGATCGGAACGCCCCGCGAGCTGTACCTGCAACCAGCCAGCACTTATGTCGCCCAGTTCATCGGCCGCCCGCAGATGAATCTGCTGCCAGCCAAGGACGGGGTAATCACCGGCATCCGACCGGACGATCTGCGACTGGATCCGGTGGGCTCGCCCTGCACGATCCTCAGCCGTGAATGGTTCGGAGCCAACCAGATGTTGCTGGTGCGCTGCGATCGAGGCGACCTGCGGCTGGTTTGCTCCGGAGAAACAGCGATTGAGGCGGAACCACGCATCAGTTTGCCCAGCGCTTGCGAGCACCGCTTCAATGCCGTCAGCGGCCGTCGGCTGCCATCCGATTGAGAAGCTTGCTGTGCGCTGACGCCTGGCGTCGCAAGGCGTCGGTCTGATCAGGATCCGCTGGACGATCCACTTCGGCCCTCCAAAGGGTCAGCAGATCATCCACAGAGGGAAGCGACCGCAATGGGATGCAAGGCACTGCGGCCATGGCCGCGGCGGCATCCACCTTCGGGTCGTAGCTGAGGGCAGCCATGGGGCTGTTGGCCAATCGGGCCAGGATCAGGGCATGCAAGCGCATCGGCAGCACCAGGCGCGCCCGCTGCACCAGGTCGGACACCGCTTCCAGGGACTGGGGCACCAGGGTTGAGCTGCGCGCCTTCAATCGCGCCGGCAGCAAACCTTGATCACTCAGGTGCTGCAGCAGGGGTGCGTCTTGATGGTGATGGAACGCCAGCCAGATCACCGGCGCCTCCAAGTCGGCACTCAGCCCATCCAGAGCTTCTGTCAAGCGACGCCAGCCCGCGTGATCCAGCAGAGGTGTCGGACGCCAGCTGAGCACGATGGCGTCGCCACCGAGCCAAGGGCGCGCCGGCATCTGCCAGACTGGATCGGCGGCCAGCACCATCGGCAGCTTGGGGGCCCAGCACTGAGCCCAATCAAAGGAGCGCTGATCCCTCCAACTCGCTGTCTTGCAGAACGGCAAAACCGCACGAACCAACATCCGACTGATCCGACGCTGCAATGGACCCAGGCCCTGCCCCCAGAGAACCAGCTCGGCGCCACCCAGTCGGGCAACCGCCATCAGCATCAGGTAATAAACAAGGCTGCTGAAGCTGGTGCTGTCCTGCAGCAGGCTGCCGCCACCAAGCACCAGAACATCCGCCCTCAGGGCCGCACGAAGACAGAGCAGCAGGGAACGGCGCTTCACCGTCTGCGCCGACGGAGCCAGGGCCAGAACGGGGGCCGGATCGCGGGCTGTGATCAACAGCTGCTGCGACGGGGGAAGTGACGCCACCAGCACCTGAAGTAGTGCATCGTCACCGAGGTTCTGCTCTCCGTAGTAGCCGCAAAGCAGCAACACAGGTGCAGCGGGGCGGACCACGGGCAGCAGCCTGTTCACTCCAGGCATTATCAACCGATTCCTAGGATTCAAGGCATGCACGCGTTGTCGCTCGGAACCTGGTGGATCCACATCACCTCCGTGGTGGAGTGGTGCGTGGCAATCGTGTTGATGTATCGGCGCGGGTTACCGGGCATGGCCTGGGCCATGCTTCCGGCCCTCGTCAGTGCGATGGCCGCCTGTACCTGGCATCTGTTTGACAACAGCGAGGCGTTGCGGGGCCTGGTGACCCTTCAGGCCCTGTTCACCGTGATTGGCAACTGCACCCTGGCCTTGGCGGCGTGGCACCTCCAGCGACGGCGAGTGGTAGACGGAGTCAGTGCTCCATGAGCTTTGATCCCGCACCGTTATTCGCGGCTTCGCTGATCCCCTATCTGCTGTTTCTGTACTGGCTCCGAAAAGGTGAAGCGCTTCCGCTGATGGCGGAACGGGGCTTCCAGCTCACCCTGCTGTTTGTGGCCGTCACGATTGGTGCCGCCATTGCCGCCCTGCGCTGCTGTTCAGCAGAACTCGTGGAGATTGACTGGTTGCACGGTGGAGCAGAAGCCTTTCTCACCCTCAGCAACACGGTTTTGGTGGTCGGACTGTTGTTACCAACTCCCAAAAAAGGGTGAACAACTCTTAAGAGAGGCAGGTAAGGCGTCGCCATCGCCGGAAGATGAGGTGCCGCTCATTGGCTCGAATGCTGACCCACCTCTTCGCGATCGCTCCTGCTTCCGTGTCCTGGTCTCCCAAGGTCGCCTTGGTGATGATCTTTTGCAATGTGGTTGCCATCATGGTCGGCAAGGCCACGATCAAGCACCCCAACGTTGGTGCTGCACTCCCCAACGCTTCCTTCTTCGGCGGCATGGGCCACGCAGCCCTGCTCGGCACCACCAGCCTGGGCCATATCATCGGCATCGGCGCCATCCAGGGTCTGGCCGCTCGCGGCGTGGGCGG
>NZ_JBGKDP010000044.1:0-7989 GCF_042954245.1 Parasynechococcus sp. | reverse complement strand
CCGCGGGATGACCGCTACGACCGCGGTGAGCGTGATCGCTATGACGCTCCACCCCGGGGTGGATACGGGCGTCCTCCCGGCCCCGCACCAGGTGGTGGAGGCGGCCAGGACGCCCTTCAATTCAGCACCCTCACCGTAGCCGTCTTGGCAGGGGTTCTCGTGGTGGGGATCGGCATCGGCAGCGCTGTCACTAGCACCACCCAGGGCGACCAGGGGAACATCGCCAGCTCCCAGCAACTGGACATGGCCGTTCCTGACCCGGAGTTCTGCCGCCAGTGGGGGGCGAGCGCTTTCGTCATGGACATCGAGATGTACACGACGCTCAACCCCTCCAGCAGCTTTGTGACCCAGCCAACGCTGCAACCGGGTTGCGTGATCCGTCGGGAAAACTGGTCGGTGCTGCGCAAGGAGGGGGCCATCACCGCCGAGCAGGAGCGTGAGTGCAAACAACGAATGAACACTTTTGCCTACATCGGCTCCGTTCGGGACAGGCCCGTGGTGCGCTGCGTCTACCAAACCGATATCAGTGAGAACAAATTCCTGACCCGAGGCGTGGCAGATGACGCTGTGGGCGTCACACCAGAGGCCGATCAGTTCTGAACCAGTTGCTCCCCGATCGCTTCAGGCACGACTTTCGCTGCCTGGCGGATCGGGCTGTCAGCACTGGCAAAGACGGGCAATACATCATTGCGGAAGGCCACCGAAGCACGTGAGCAGTAGCGGGCGGAATGGGTGATCAGCTTGAGCTGGCGCCGCACCTGCAGATCAGCCACCTGGGGCCGATGAATCGTGCCTGCCGATAACTCCCGCTCGATCGACACCACGGGAACAAAGGCGGCACCCAGGCCCGCCTGAACTGCATTCTTGATGGCTTCTAGCGAATTCAGCTCCATGTCGATGCGCAGGCGCTGCACATCCAGGCCGGAACGAGCCAGAAGATGGTCGACCATCTTCCGGGTGGTGGATTGCGCATCGAGACAGACAAAGCCAAGGCGATACAGGTCTTCCTTGGTAAGTTCAACCAGCCGGGCCAAGGGGTGCTTCACCGGCAGCACCAGCGCCAGCTCATCACTGGCGTAGGGCACCACCTGCAGCAGCTCATTGAGTTCCGCCGGCAATTCACCACCGATAATCGCCAAGTCGATCTGACCGTTGGCCACACTCCAGCCCGTGCGTCTGGTGCTATGGACCTGGAGCTGCACGGAAACGTCCGGATATTTCTGGCGGAACAAGCCGATCATCCGGGGCATCAGATAGGTGCCGGTGGTCTGACTTGCCCCCACGATCAGGGATCCGCCTTTGAGGTTGTGGAGATCATCCAGGGCCCGACAGGCTTCGTGGCACTGGCTCAGGATCCGGTCGCAGTAACTCAGGAGCAGATGGCCAGCTTCAGTGAGCTGCGCTTTGCGCCCGCCGCGATCAAACAACGACACCTCCAGCTGCTTCTCCAGGTTCTGGATCTGAAGGCTGACGGCGGGCTGGGTGACGTAAAGACTGTCAGCGGCTTTCTTGAAGCTGCCCTCACTGACAATCGCGCGAAGGATCCGCAGCTGGTCGAGGGTGAACGGCAGATCGGCCACCGCGGAACACCCGGAGGAACAACAGAATTTAGGACCGCCACGTCCGCCAGCCAGAATCACGCCCTTCCAACGCAGCCACCATGGCCTCCACCCACCACAGCAGCGTCGTGATGCTGGTGCTACTGATCCTGTTTGCGGTGATTCACAGCGGTGGGGCTGCACTGCGCAGCAGGGCTGAAGCCGTGATCGGAGCGCGGGCCTGGCGCCTGATCTTCGCGGCAGCCAGCATTCCCTCGGCTGTGGTGGTGATCGGATGGTTCCTGGCCCATCGCTACGACGGAGTGCGGCTGTGGAATCTCCAGGGCGTGCCTGGGGTGATTCCGCTCGTCTGGATCGGAACCGCCATCAGTTTCCTCTTCCTCTATCCAGCCACCTACAACCTGCTGGAGATCCCGGCGGTGCTGAAACCGCAAGTGCGTCTTTACGCCACAGGAATTATCCGCATCAGCCGCCATCCCCAGGCCATCGGGCAAATTCTCTGGTGCCTCACCCACGCCCTCTGGATCGGCAGCAGCTTCATGCTGGTGACCTGCGTGGGCCTGATCGGCCATCACCTCTTCGCCGTCTGGCATGGCGACCGGCGCCTGAAGACCCGCTTCGGCGAGGCCTTTGACGAGCTCAAGGCCAGCACCTCAATCGTGCCCTTCGCGGCGGTGCTGGATGGACGCCAGCAGCTGCAGTGGCAGGAATTCGTCCGACCGGCGCAACTGGGCATCGCCATCGCCGTCGGCGTGTTCTGGTGGGCCCATCGCTTCATTCCGACGGCTGCCGAGTTGATGCGCAATTCAGCACTCCAGAACCTGCTGGGCTGAGCTGCCTACACTCGCTTCAACCTGCTTTTTGCGGATGCCCTCGGCCGAGGAACTCGCCTGGCTCATTCCCGTTCTGCCCCTGTTCGGCGCTGTGCTGACCGGGTTGGGATTGATCAGCTTCAACCGCACAATCAACCGATTGCGCAAACCCGTTGCGCTGCTGTTGATCTCCTGTGTTGGCGCAGCTGCTGCCCTCAGCTACAGCATCCTGTTCAATCAGCTCAATGGCGCCCCGCCCGTCAAGCATCTGTTCGTCTGGGCCAGTGCCGGCAGCTTCGTTCTGCCAATGGGCTACGTGGTAGATCCACTCGGGGCAGTAATGCTGGCGCTGGTCACCACCATCGCCCTGCTGGTGCTGGTCTATTCCCACGGCTACATGGCCCACGACAAGGGATATGTGCGCTTTTTCACGTACCTGGCGCTGTTCAGCAGCTCCATGTTGGGACTGATCATCAGCCCCAATCTCCTGGAGATCTACGTCTTCTGGGAACTGGTGGGGATGTGCTCCTATCTCTTAGTGGGCTTCTGGTATGACCGCGACGGTGCCGCCCACGCCGCTCAGAAAGCCTTTGTGGTGAACCGGGTTGGTGACTTCGGCCTGCTGCTGGGCATCCTTGGACTGTTCTGGGCCACCGGAAGCTTCGATTTCCAGGGAATTGCCGATGGTCTGCAGAACGGCCTAGCCGCCGGAACCGTGGCGCCATGGGCAGCGCTGCTGCTCTGTCTGCTGGTGTTCATGGGTCCGATGGCCAAGTCGGCCCAGTTCCCCCTCCACGTTTGGCTGCCCGATGCCATGGAGGGCCCGACGCCGATTTCTGCCCTGATTCACGCCGCCACGATGGTGGCCGCAGGGGTGTTCCTGGTCGCCCGCCTCGATCCCCTCTACGCCCATTTCCCCGTCGTGCAAACCGTGATCGCCATCGTTGGCACGATCACCTGCTTCCTGGGGGCCTCCATTGCCCTCACCCAGATGGACCTCAAGAAGGGTCTGGCCTACAGCACCATCTCCCAGCTCGGTTACATGATGTTGGCGATGGGTTGCGGTGCCCCGGTCGCCGGCATCTTCCACCTGGTGACCCATGCCTTCTTCAAGGCGATGTTGTTCCTGGGATCAGGCTCCGTAATCCACGCCATGGAGGAGGTGGTGGGTCATGAGCCAGTCCTCGCCCAGGACATGCGTCTGATGGGCGGCCTGCGCAAGAAGATGCCCGTCACCTCGATCACCTTCTTCATCGGCTGCATCGCCATCAGTGGCATTCCGCCCCTGGCAGGCTTCTGGAGCAAGGACGAAATTCTTGGCCAGGCCTTCAACAGCTACCCGCTGCTCTGGGTGGTGGGCTTCCTGACGGCGGGGATGACGGCCTTTTACATGTTCCGCCTCTATTTCCTCACCTTTGAAGGGGAGTTCCGCGGCAATGACACCGCCATGCAAGCCCAGCTGCTGAGCGCCGCCGGCAAGGAGCCTTCCGAGCACCACACCCATGGCGGCAGCGTGCACGAGTCGGCCTGGCCGATGGCGGCCCCCTTGGCGGTGCTGGCGGTGCCTTCTGTGCTGATTGGCCTGCTGGGCACCCCCTGGAACAGCCGCTTCGCAGGCCTTCTCAATCCAGAAGAAGCCCTCGAAATGGCCGAACAGTTCAGCTGGGGCGAGTTTCTACCCCTGGCGGGCGCCTCCGTGGCCATCTCCGTTGCCGGCATCACCCTGGCTGTTCTGGCTTATGCCCTGCGTAGGATTGATCTAGGGCAGTTGGTGGCAGGCCGCTTCCCGGCGGTGAATGCCTTCCTCGCCAACAAGTGGTACCTCGATGTGGTGAACGAGAAGCTGTTCGTTCGCGGCAGCCGCAAACTGGCGCGGGAGGTGCTCGAGGTGGACGCCAAAGTGGTGGACGGCGTGGTCAACCTCACCGGACTGCTCACCCTCGGCAGCGGCGAAGGTCTCAAATATCTCGAGACCGGACGGGCCCAGTTCTATGCCCTGATTGTGTTCGCGGGCGTGATCGGCCTGGTGGTGCTGTTTGGCGTCATCGGCGGACCAATCGCTTAGAGCCCATCGCCCATGTGTGTCATCGCCTATCGAGGTCATGACACAGCGGCCATGATTTCTACGATCCATCCAGTAAGAATCGGATCACAGCGTGTTCGAATTCGCAGTCGCCGGACTCAGCAATCCTGTGCAGGCCACCGTTCCATGGCTGAGCCTATCGATCCTTGTGCCGATTGTGGGGGCCCTACTGGTTCCCCTGGTTCCGGACAAAGGCGAGGGCAAACAGGTGCGCTGGTACGCCCTGATCGTGACGCTGATCACCTTCCTGATCACCGTTGCGGCCTACCTCACCGGCTATGACCCCAGCCTGAGCGGCCTGCAGCTTTCCGAACGAGTGAGCTGGCTGCCGGATCTTGGCCTCACCTGGGCGGTGGGAGCCGACGGGCTCTCGATGCCGTTGATCCTGCTCACCAGCTTCATCACCAGCCTGGCCTGCCTGGCGGCGTGGCCGGTGAGTTTCAAACCACGGCTGTTTTATTTCCTGCTATTGGCCATGGACGGCGGCCAGATCGCGGTGTTCGCCGTGCAGGACATGCTGCTGTTCTTCCTGGCCTGGGAGCTGGAATTGATCCCGGTGTATCTGCTGTTGGCCATCTGGGGCGGCAAGAAACGCCAGTACGCCGCGACCAAATTCATCCTCTACACCGCTGGCAGCTCACTGTTCATCCTGTTGGCCGCCCTGGCCATGGGCTTCTTCGGGGGCGGCACCCCCAGTTTTGAGTACACCGCTCTTGCGGCCAAAGACTTCGGCACGGGCTTTCAACTGTTCTGCTACGCCGGGCTGCTGATCGCCTTCGGCGTGAAGCTTCCGATCGTGCCCTTGCACACCTGGCTGCCGGATGCCCATGGCGAAGCCACGGCACCGGTGCACATGCTGTTGGCCGGCATCCTGCTGAAGATGGGCGGCTACGCCTTGCTGCGCTTCAACTGTGAACTGCTGCCAGCGGCCCACTCTCAGTTCGCCCCACTTCTGATCGTGCTGGGGGTGGTGAACATCATCTATGCCGCCCTCACCTCCTTCGCCCAGCGCAACCTCAAGCGCAAGATCGCCTACAGCTCGATCAGTCACATGGGCTTCGTGCTGATCGGCGTGGGCAGCTTCAGTGCCCTGGGCACCAGTGGCGCCATGCTGCAGATGATCAGCCACGGCTTGATCGGCGCCAGCCTGTTCTTTCTCGTGGGTGCCACCTATGACCGCACCCACACGCTTCAGCTGGATGAAATGGGAGGCATTGGCCAGAAAATGCGAATCATGTTCGCGCTCTGGACGGTATGTGCCCTCGCCTCCCTGGCCCTGCCCGGCATGAGTGGCTTCGTGAGCGAACTGATGGTGTTCGCTGGTTTCGCCACGGATGAGGCCTACACCCTGCCCTTCCGCGTAGTGATCTGCGGGCTGGCCGCTGTGGGCGTGATTCTCACACCGATCTACCTGCTCTCGATGCTGCGGGAGATCTTCTTCGGCAAAGAAAAGGAAGAGCTGGTGTCCCACACCAACCTCGTGGATGCTGAGCCACGCGAGGTGTACATCATCGGCTGCCTGCTGGTGCCGATCATCGGAATCGGGCTCTACCCCAAGCTGATGACCGACAGCTACCGCAGCTCGATTGAAGCCCTGGTGAACCGCAACCTGGGTGCCATGGAACAAGTGATCTCACCAACGGCCCCCTTGATTCGAGGTCAGGCCCGAGTCCCGGCGGTGATCCAGGCCCCTGCCGTGGGCGCGTCATAAATCACGTATCGATTCCGATTCATTCCCACCCAACTGTCCGTAAGTTCCAGGGGATCGTTCCCCTGCCATGCGTCAGATCAACTTCGGCCTGATCTTCAGCTTCGGCCTGATCACGGTGTTCTTCACCCTGGCGAACACCAACCCCACGACGATTCACGTGTTGCCCAGGGTCGAGTACACCCTGCCTTTGGCGGGTCTTCTGCTGCTGGCAGCGGGGTTAGGAGCCGTCTCCGCCTGGTTCTTCGCCGCCTGGACCGGCATGCTCAACAACGTTGAACAGTTCAGCAAGGCGAACGAATACGAAGCTCAGCAGGTGCGGATCCAGGAACTGGAGACCGACCTCAGCCGCTACCGCTCCACTGTTGAAACCCAGCTGGGCCTCCTCCCCGCGACCGCCGTCAGCGCGAGCAGTGCTGCAACCGACGCCAGCGACCAAGCGGAGGTCACCGATGCCAGCAGTGCAGCCTGAGGCAGCACTGGCGACACCGATTGAGGACCGATACCTTGCCGGGAAAGGGTGAATTGACTTGCTCCAGGTGGCCTCCAACGACGGCGCTGATACTGGAGCCCGCCTTGCGATTCGACTACTGCAGGACGCAGCGGAGCGGGGCGATCTCAATCCCTGGGATGTGGATGTGATTGCCGTCATCGACGGCTTTCTGGATCAACTCCGGCAACGCATCGAAGTTCCCGGGCAGGTGGCGGCCGCCCTGGCCGGACGGGGCGGCAGCTACGAGCGGGACCTGGCTGACAGCAGCGAAGCCTTTCTGGCCGCCTCCGTGCTGGTGGGACTCAAGGCGGAGATGCTCGAAACCAGCATGTTGTCGCCGCCGCCCGAAGTCGAAGATCACTTCGACGCCGACTTCGATGAGCAAGGTTGGCTGGATTCAGCCTTTGATCTGCCCCGACGGCCGGAACGCCATCTGCAACGGCGTCCTGTGGCGCCACCGCCATTGCGTCGCCCCGTCACCCTTGGCGAGCTGATCGAACAGCTGGAATCGATTGCCGAGCAGCTGGAATCAGACGAACTCGAGGCACACCACCGCAAACGGCAAAAGCGCTACAGCAACCGTGAAGCCATCGCCCAAGTGGCCGGGCTGGCCCACCGCGAAAAGCTGCCGGAAACAACCGCAGCACTGGGGGTGTTTCTGAACGGTTGGGAGACCGCCCTGGACTGGGTGGGCTTCGATCAACTGGTAGACCAGTGGGAGGTGGCCGCCGCCGCGGACCTGGACCGCGACCGAGTCGGGGTGTTCTGGGCCCTGCTGTTTCTCTCCTCCCAGGGCCGGGTTGAGCTGGAGCAAGAGGGTTGGCTCCACGGTCCGCTGCGACTGAAATTCATCCCCGCAAGTGGCACTGCAACGCAACTGCCGATCCACAGCCTTCAGGTGCCAGATCCGTCGCAGACCCGGACGGTTGTGGTGGCCTGAGACCGGGTCTATGATCGGTATCTTGTATTGACCCGACCAAACGCCAATGAAGGCGATGATTCTGGCGGCTGGCAAGGGGACGCGGGTCCAACCGATAACCCATGTGATCCCCAAGCCGATGATTCCGATCCTGCAGAAGCCAGTGATGGAGTTTCTGCTGGAACTGCTCAAAGAGCACGGTTTCACCGAAGTGATGGTGAACGTCTCACACCTGGCCGAAGAGATTGAAAATTACTTCCGGGATGGCCAGCGCTTCGGGGTTGAAATTGCCTACAGCTTTGAAGGACGGATTGAAGACGGCGAACTGATCGGCAATGCCCTGGGGTCTGCTGGCGGGCTCAAAAAAATCCAAGATTTCCAGAACTTCTTCGACGACACTTTCGTGGTGCTCTGC